>NZ_JBFRFF010000029.1:0-90522 GCF_052114685.1 Rhizobium sp. 2YAF20
CGAACGAAACGTCGGGCGCAGCATGGCCGATGTGGTGGGGCAGTTGCGGCCCTACGTTCTGGGATGGAAAGCTTACTTCCGATTGGCGCAAACACCAGGCATCTGGCTGCGGCTGGATGAATGGCTGCGCCATCGGTTGCGGGCCATACAGCTCAAACAGTGGAAGCGCGGGCCAACCATGTACCGGGAACTGAACGCATTGGGCGCAAAGCCCGGTATTGCGCGAAAGGTGGCGGCCAACAGCCGTCGCTGGTGGCGCAATAGCGGCATGCTCCTCAATGCGGTGCTGACCTTGTCATGGTTCGACCAGCGGGGCCTACCCCGGCTCTCATGACCTCAACTTCTCGAACCGCCGGGTGCGGACCCGCTTGCCAGGTGGTGTGGCAGGGGTGCGACTGATAAAGTCGCCCCCTATGCCGATTTCAGACCGCCTGTTGCGCTACGTGTCAGTTGGTCGGCGTCGTATTGTTCACGGCAGGCAGTGTCGTCGATGTCGACGGTGTCTGCGTCGTGCCGCCGAAATTGGGGAAATCGATCGAGAAGCCGGGGCTGGAAGAGCTCGATGTGGCCTTGCCCTGGGCGCTTGCCTGCGAAAGCAGCCAGTTACCATTCTGCGGATCGCCGCCGAAGGTCGGGTTGACAGGTTTGTAGACGAGCTGCGAACCATAGGACGAACCGGCAGCGGCAATTATGATGCCTACGGTCAGGGCTGTAATGTTGATCACGCGCATTGAAACTCTCCTTCGTTCATTCGGCATTCACTATGCGAAAGACTATTTAGACTTGGGAAAAACATACATTCTTCCAGGGACGACAATAACATTCTGGTTCTGCAACCCGCTTATACCTGTCGGCATAAGAAATCTACCGCTCTGCGGGGTCTGAATTGCAACAACGGTCGTGTTGTTTGCATTGCGTACGTCCAGCGCACCGGCAAGATTGTCGCCGCTCTGGATATAGGCGACCTGGTTGTTGTTTCCGGAAACGCCGACAAGCTGGAAATCGTTGTTGCCTTTGGCCGCCTGGACGACCGAGTTGTTCGAGCCGCCCTGCACCAGCAGCAGCGCTGAATTATTGCCGTCGATCGCCTGGGTGGCGCGATTGTTGACGCCGGACTGCTTGATGACGGCCAGGCTTCCCTTGCCGGTCAAGTCGGCACTGGCATAGTTGTCGGTGCCAAGCTGCAGGATTGTGGTCGATGACGAGCCGCTATTGTTGAGGTAGGGCTGGATCGGTTCCATCAGCGAGGCACCCACAGCCGTGGACGTGACCGCGTCTCCGAGAAGCTGTTCCGCAGCGCATGCGGCAGGCGCTGCAAGAAGGGCTGCTGCGATGAATGCACCGCCGAGAAGCTTGGCATATTTGCCGACTGTAAATTCCATGGCTTTCACCTGTTCCCTTTGTTCTTTCCAGGCACTCAAAGCTTGTCCGACGATCCAGGCAGGCTGAGAGCCTGCGTCAATCGGCAAACGACTTTTCCGCCGTCATCCTTGACGTTCATCTCGATGTCGATCCGTGCCGGACGATCCACCCAGATGCGCGAGCTGCTTAGAACGCCCGCCTTGATATTGTTGCTTTGGCGTGTCCGGCTGGTGCCGGCCTTTGATGTCTTGGTGACACCGAGGTCGAAGCTGCCGTCGAAGCCTTCTGCAGTTTCGATGAACGGCGTAACGCTGAGCCAATCTTCGCCGGCGACATGGATGCCACAACGCTGGATGCGCGGGTCGTCTGTCGTTCCAAGAATTGTCTGGCCGTTCATCGAAGCTGCACCCGAATTACAGATAAGGAGGACTGCACTTGAGGAAGCGAAGAGAAAACGCACCAGCTTGAGACGAAGCTTCATGTGTTTTCCTCTGGGTAGGAGGCGGGGCGCGCCGAGGAACGCCCCGCTTTTGATCTTAGTGCTGGCTGACGACAGCGACGTTGCGGACACCGGCCTGGACAACGACCGAGTTGTTGCCGTTGCCGGTCTGCGAGACGATCGCATAGTTGCGGTCGGCATCGCTTGTTCCGGTGCCGTACTGGAAGACGGCAGAGCTGTTGCCGCTGCCCGGCTGGCTGATCCAGGCATTCGAGTACTGCCCGGCCTGCGCCACCACGGAGCTGTTGCCGCCGCCGGCCTGGCCGACCAGCGCGATCGACTGGCTGGCGCTCTGGACGATCAGCGAGCTTTCGCCCTTGCCAGATTGGGTGGTCAGCGCAGCGTTATGCACGCCGTTCTGAACGGTCAGGGCGCTGTTGCCCGAACCGCCGAGCTGAGCAGTGATGGCCGAGTTCAAGCTGCCGATCTGGACGGTGGCTGCCGTCGAGAAGGTCGCGAGAGACAACGAGCCGATATCGCCCTGCTGGGTGGTCAGCGCCGTGTTGCTGTCGCCGTTCTGGTAGGTAGCAGCGGCAACGCCGAGAGCAGCAGACTGAGACGTCGTTGCCTTGTTGTCGTTGCCAACCTGAATTGTTCCGGCAACTGCGCCGAGTGTTGCGACCTGGACCGTCGCGGCATTGTTGTCATTGCCGAACTGGGCAATGCCGGCAACGGTGCCGAACGTGGCGCCCGGCGCGTTGGTGGAAAAGAAGCCGGACGTGAGAGGCAATCCGCCACCCTGGACGTTGGCCGCCTTGTTGTTGTTGCCCGACTGGACGATGGCCTCGGCCGAAGCAACGGCAGGAGCGTCGGCAGTTGCCACTGGAAATCCGTGGATCGACGGGGTGTTCACTTTCGCGCCCTGAACGTTTGTCGCTTCGTTGGAATTGCCGTTCTGGACGATGGTTGCCGCAACCAGCGAGCTGCCATTGTGCTGGACGTTGGTTGCGCTGTTGCCAGTGCCGCCCATCTGCAAGGTCGTCGCCAGGGCGTCAGAAACGCCGTCCTGGATGTTGGTGGCGCCGTTTCCGTCGCTCAGTTGAACCGCCGTTGCCGCAGCATTGTCGGTTCCAGTCTGGGTGTTGACGGCCGTGTTCTTGCTGCCGACCTGAACGGTGGTTGCGCTGGAGCCAGTGGTCTCTGTCTGCGTGTTGAGGGCACCGTTGCCGTTACCGATCGAAAGGATTGCTGCCTTCGAGTCGAGCGTTGCGGTCTGCATGTTGACGGCGCCGTTACCCTTGCCGTCTTGAACGATTGCGGCGTTCGAAGACGTCGTGCCGAGCTGCTCGTTATCGGCAAAGTTGCCGGAGCCGATTTGCAGGTTGGCAGCCTTGGAACCGTCGGTCAGAAGCTGGTTGTTGAGAGCGACGTTGCCGCTGCCGATCTGAACCGTTGCGGCATCCGTGCCGTTGGTCGCAATCTGCGAGTTGGAAGCAATGTTGTTGTCGCCAAACTGGCCGATGATGGCGTTGGAAGCAACTGTGGGCGTGGAAGTGCCAACCGGGACGACGGCATCGGAATGAACGCCGGTCGGAACCCAACCGTAGACATCGTGGGTCTTACCCTTGGGATTCTTGCCTGGATTGAGCGCCGTTTGTCCGGTTTCCTGCCAGCGATACTGGGTGGAAGCCTCCTTGTAGTCGGCAAGAGATGGGGCGACGTACTGGCCGACCTGGCTGTTCGACGCGATGTTCTTGGAACCCGACTGAACAGTAGCTGCGTTCGAGTTCTTCGCTGCCGCATTGGCAGTTCCTGCAGGAACGGTCAGGCCGTCGAAGCGGGTTTCATACTCGCGCTTCATGCCTTCGTAGGAGTTGCCGACCTTCTGTCCGCTATCGACATTGTGCTTGGCCGGGATGGTGACCTTGGCGTAGTTGACCACGGCTCCCTGAACGTTCGATGCCTTGTTGTTCGATCCGCTCTGCACGATTGCAGCCTTGACGTTGTCGCTACCGGCCTGCTGGGTGTTCGCTGCAACGTTGTCCTGACCGAACTGGCCAATCGAGGCGCTCGAATTCGTAACGTTGTTCTGCAGGTTGCCGGCAAGGTTGTTCTGGCCGCTCTGAATAATTGTCGCAGATGTCGGGTCGACATTGTTCTGGACGTTCGAGGCAGAGTTGTCGGAGCCGAACTGCGCGATGGCGACCGAACCGTCGGTGGTCGCCGACTGCGAGTTGACAGCGCCGTTGTCGGAGCCGAACTGCGCAATCTTGGCAGACGAGGTCTTCGTGCCGACGCCCTGGCCGTTGACAGCTACGTTCGACGTGCCGCCCTGGACGATGTTGGCGGAGTTGCCGGAGCCACCAGTCTGCAGGTTCGTTGCAGTGTTGCTCGATCCACCCTGAACGATGCCGGCGCTGTTGTGGCCGCCGTCAACCTGGGCAAGCTGAAGATTGGTAGCGTCGTTGTTGCCGCCGCTCTGGAAGATGGAAGCCTTTGCGCCTGTCTTTTTAGCAAGTGATGCCGTTCCGATCTGATCATTGAAGGCGCGGTTGCTCTTGCCGATCTGGACAGTCTTGGCAACGTCGCCGAAGCCGTTCTGCGAATTGTTGACTGCATTGTTGCTCGAGCCGAACTGAAGCGTGCCGGCTGTGTTTCCGGTACCGTCGCGGCTGATATTCGTTGCCTGGTTGTCGGTGCCGAACTGGCCGATCGTGCCGGTGTGGCCGGTGCCGCCGGTGTAAAGGTTGGCGGCGACGTTGGTCTTGCCGCTCTGAACGATGCCGACGGTGCTGTTGGTGCTGGAATCCTGGAGGTTGAAGGCGCTGTTTGCCGTGCCATCCTGCACGATGCCTGCCGTGTTGCCGGTCCCCATGTGGTAGGTATCGATCAAGCCGGCATTGTCGTAGGTCGTGATGACCTGGTCGTTGAAGCCGATATTGCCGGTGCCGACCTGAGCGATGCCAGCCTTAGAATTCTGCTGCTCAAGCTGCTCGTTGGTCGCAACGTTCGACGAGCCGTATTGCAGGACGCCTTCAAACGAGCCGTTGGTCTGCTGGATGCCGAAACGCTGGTCGTTGAATGCGAAATTGCCGGGGGCGTTTGCATCCGGGTTGATCTGGATGATGCCTGAATCGTTGGATGCACCAATGTCGTTCGAACGCAGCTGCACGGCCTGGGCCAGGTTGGCATTGCCGCCCTGGAAGATCGTGGCGCGGTTGTTGCCCGTCTGGATGAACTTGTTGACGATGTTCTGGTCGCCGAACTGAGCGATGCTGCCCGTGCTGTTTCCGGTCTGCAGGAACTGTTCGCCGACGAAGTTGCCTGTACCGACCTGCATGACGCCGAGGATGTTATTGCCGCTCTGCGCGTCCGATGGCTGGCCGTTCGCATACGGAAGAAACACGTTGTGGGTGCCGTACTGGTAAATGAAGCCCTGGTTGCCGCCGGTGACGCCGGCCTGCTGTGACAGGTAAGCAAAGTTATTGTCTGTCATCTGGCCGATGTAAGCGTCGTTCGTCAGATCCTGCGCCGCGGCACCGCTGACAAGGCCGACAATGCCGACGCCTGCAAGTAGTGCTGTACGCTTGATTGAAAATTTCATGTTGTTCTCCCTAGAGACCTTCGAACGCGATCCATTGTTTCGCATGGGCACGTCGAGCATTGAAGCGTTTACAGTCGGTTTACTAACATCAGCAACTGTATCACCGCAAGTCAAAGAGGAGTCAAAAAGTAACTGATAGTTAATTACAATGGGTATGCACCCAAAAATGAGCTGCATAATCCCGAAAATAGTTGGTTGACAGAGGAGATAGACTAAGCGCCACGCGAAGTTCGCGAGATCTATATTAAATATTTATGTATTTATACGATAAAATAGCCGCTGATTTTCGAATCAGCAGCTATTTATAGTTTGGAACCAAATCAGTACTTGGGAGAACTCGCTCCCGGAGATCAGTTTTCCGTATTCATGCTCAGCGGAGCATCGGCGTACTTCTTGGTGAAGGACCGGATGAATTCTGCTTCCTGCGACGGATCGCCCAGGTGCCAGAGCCCCTGGCGAACGCCGTCGACCGCGAGCGAGACAACCGCAAGCTCGATGCCTTCGCGCACTGCCAATGCCTCGGGGTCATTGCGCGACTGACCAAGCTCGACTTCGAGCAGTTCGTTCTTGGTGGCGAATTTGTAGGCGCTGCCCTGGACCGCAACGGAATAGATCTGCTTCGTCGTCGTCGTCGAGGCGAGGATTTCGCCGGTCTGGACGCTGACAGCGCGAAGGCTGACAGTGACGACGTCGGAGCGGTATTTCAGATCTCCACCGATGCCGAGATACTTGGCGCCGGCGCCGCCGGTGAGTTCGTTCGAATCGTAGCCGACGATGCCGCCCTCGAGCAGCACGCCTGCAAAGCGCACCGGAGGCAGGCCGCTCTTCTGGCCGTAGGATTTCTGAGTGTTCTCGATCAGCGTCCGTTCCTGGACGAGGTCCTTCAGCCCGGAGCGTTCGACGACGCGGAACCATTTGCCGCTGCCGGTCTTCTTCAACACGTCGATCAGGATCGATGCGCCACCCTGCGTCACGGCGCGGCTATATTCCGCGAAGTTATCGTTCGGCTTGGCCTGTCCGGTCAAATCCGGGAAGTCGTAAACGGCCACATCGACTGGTACTGCCGGGGCAGGCAGGGTTTGCACCTTTGCCGTGGTCTTGGTGGGTGACGTAAGAGCCGCCGCCGGGGTGTCGAGCTTCTGCCCGGTTTGGCATCCTGCCAACAGCAAGGAGCTGGCGAGAGATGCAGCGATGATCTGAAACTTCATATTTCCCCCGAGAAAGCGCGATACTGTAAACAGCTCACGAATTACTTATTTTTGTTCATGCCAGAGTACACTTGCGAATGCTAAAGTTTCCAAAAGCTCAAGGATAGTTGAAACTCAAGAGAAACTTGCGTTAGTCTGCAATACATTCTTCAGGAACCAGAAACTCCAAGTTAACCAGCCGATTGCTCAGCTTTTTGCGCACCATGCGAGTAAATTGGAGCGTCAACTACCATCGAAGCTGACGAAAATCTGAATCTCATTTTTGGGTGCTTTGGCTAATTCATAGAGAAATGATATAAATGCCTCAGACGTGGTAAAAAATACTGGTTAATTCTCGTTATCTGTTGACTGCACCTCGGCCAACCGTCGGCCAAGCGTCGGTTTCGGCCTCGATTTTGACGTTAGCGGAAGACCCTCGACCCACTGTCGGAAAGGGATTCTTGACCGCGCGGGCCGAATTTCTCGCTCTTTTTTCGCCAATTGATGCCGTCTGGCGGGCAGAACGAGTGGGAGTGGGGGTCTGGCGGGCAGTTGGAGGCGTCTGTGAGACATAGGCGCTCTTTTCGCCGGCGGAGGTCTGGTTGACGTAGGCCTGAGCGCCTGCGGCCGTAGCAATACAAGAAAAAAGGCAGCAAACTATGGTGGTTATCGCGCTTTTCCTGTGTATCGACATGATGTTTTCTCCCAAGCGGATGGTTTTGTCGGAGACCTTATTGTGCATTTCAATGTAAATGGCAATTGTCACGAGTAGTTTGACTCTGTTCAAGTTCCATGGAACAGAACTGCAAAACATGCTTTCACAGGGAGATTCAAATGTCATTCAAGGTTGGAAGCGGAGCTAAAGTCCGCCTGGCAATGGCGTTTTTTGCGGTTACCGCCATGCCCGCATTCGCCCAGCAGACGGGTCCGCTGTTTTCGACGCCGGCTTCGCGATCGACGACAGGGGCGCCCATACTGAACGATCCGAATAAGCAAAATGGCGGGATCATCCCGAATACGACCGGCCGCCAACCGACAAATGCGCCCAAGCAGGAAAAACAGTCCAATGCGCCGGTTTCGGCGGCTGCTCCGGCTCCACGCGCTGACAAATTCAAGAACTGGGAACTGCAATGCGCTGAATTTGCCAAGGGGCAAAAGCGCTGCCAGGTTACCGGCAATGTCGTGTCGCCGGATGGCAAGCAGGTGATCTTGGTGATGAGCCTGGCACCGACGGCAGACGGCAAGGCGATCGTCACGCAAATGGCGGTGCCACTCGGCATCGCGCTGAAGGCAGGCGTCAAGATCGACGTCAACGGCGCCTATTCGACCACCATCCCTATCAGCCGTTGCACCCCGCAAGGCTGCCTTGTCGAGGGAAATATCGAAGACGCCATGATCGAAGCAATGAAGACCAAGCCGGCAGCCACGATCACCGTGGCGACCCCCGATAACAAGGTCATCCCGATCAAGCTACCGCTCGATGGTTTTGCAGAGGCGCTTGCCGCGATGAAGACGGCAGATGGCAGCATGAAGCCGACCCAGGGTTCGCAAGGCAAATAATTCTCAGAGCTTTGGCGCGTCACCGGGCCCGCCAAGGCCGGCCGCGCTGCGCACCCCGATCATTGGATGCGCGTTGAGTGGGCTTTTGCCTCTTGGCTTAATTCGATAAAGACTATAAATTTGATGGATAGTAGCCGCCAAGGGAACTGGCGGTCCCTGAATTGCATTTGGGCCATCGGATCTCGGCGATCATGTCGGTTTCCCTGTGGACAAGGGCAGGAGTCTCTATTGAGCTATGATGTCGCCGTCGTTGGGTCAGGGTTCTCGGCAATTGCCGTGACGATCAACCTCATCAGGCTTCTGCCGCCCGCTTGCTCCATTGCGATTGTCGGCGACGATCCGGGTTTTGGGCGCGGCACCGCCTATCGCACCGAGCTTTATCTTCATCGCCTGAATGTCCCGGCTGGGAGGATGAGCGTATTTCCCGATGAGCCGGACGATTTCGTCAAATGGCTTCGAAATGAGGGAAGAATAGTGGCAGCGGACGGCTTTGCCTCTCGCAGCGATTATGGGCAATATTTGCGCGATCGGCTAGCGTCTCTGTTGCGGGATCGCGCAGCAGGCAGGGCAAACGTCGATTTTATCAAGGCCAGGGCAAGCGCCTGCATCGAGTGCGCGCGCACGGGGGTCGTCTTTCATCTCGACAATCAGGCGGAATTGACGGCGAGGAATGTCGTGCTGTGTCTCGGCGTCGGCAATGCACAGTTGCCGATCCCGCCAGATCGTCTCGATGCGAGGGCCAAGGCCCGGATCGTGCCCAATCCATGGAGGCTCGGCTGGCTTTCGAAGGTGGGGGAAACTGATGAGATATGTATTCTCGGTTCCGGCCTGACGATGATCGACCAGGTGCTTGCCCTACGAGCGCACGGCCACCGGGGACGGATCCATCTCCTGTCCCGTCGTGGCTTGCTTCCGCATCCGCATGCAGCGCACCGGGCACCCCTGAAGCCCGACCTACCCCAGGGGACGCGCGAGATCAGCGCAATCCTTGCCTCCCTGCGTCGAGTGGCAAGAAGCGGCGACGATTGGCGCGGATTGATGGACGGCCTCCGGCCGGTGACCCAAGGTCTATGGCAGGAATTGACAATTGGGCAACGCGCTCGCTTCCTGAGGCACGCTCTGCCGTGGTGGAATATTCATCGTCACCGGATAGCGCCGGCAGTGTTCGCGCGATTTGATGCGCTCGTCCGTGACGGGGCAGTCGTCGTCCACGCCGGGTTCCTTCGATCGATCGAGCGCAATAGCGAGGATACCACTCTGCGTTATCGTCGGCGCGGCAGCGAAGACATCAAGGCGTTGAAGGTCGACTGGATTGTAAACTGCACCGGCATGGAGCGGGCGGGGATAGGTCATTCTCCGCTGCTGGGCGAAATGCAGGCGCAGGGGATGATAAGTGCCGACGAGCTGGGGCTCGGCATTGCGGTGGATGGCCAATCGCAAGTCCTCAAAGGCGTCGGACAGCCGCAACCGGGCTTGTTCGCGGTTGGCGCGCTGACGGCGGGCCAGTTCTGGGAGATAACTGCGGTGCCCGACATCCGGATGCAGGCAAAGAAGGTCGCCGAACGAATTGCGGCCGATGTTCAGGTCCCGCGCGTTCAGGCCCATGCCGGAAAGGCATAGGCCTGTCTCCGGCGGGAAGCCTATTGCAATGTTCGCGACTGGCCGATCTGGCTTGGCCGCATGTCCGCACCGACACCGTCCGACGCCATTGCGCGGTCGAGGCCGGTTGCCACTACGGATACCCTGAACGTGCCGTCGAGCGACCTGTCGAATATGGCCCCGACGACGATGTCGGCATCCTCGTAGACTTCCTCGCGGATACGGGTGGCTGCTTCATCCACCTCAAACAGCGTCATGTCGAGCCCGCCGGAAATCGAAACGAGCACGCCCTTTGCGCCCTTCATCGAGACTTCATCGAGGAGCGGATTGGCGATTGCAGCTTCCGCCGCCTTCAGCGCGCGTCCCTCGCCGGATGCCTCGCCGGTTCCCATCATCGCCCGGCCCATATCCTTCATGACCGACTTTACGTCGGCAAAGTCGAGATTGATCAGACCTTCCTTGACGATCAGGTCGGTGATGCAACCGACGCCCGCATAGAGAACACGATCGGCAATGATGAAGGCATCGGCGAACGTGGTCTTTGCGTCGGCGATCCGGAAGAGGTTCTGGTTCGGGATAACGATGACGGTATCGGCGCTTTCGCGCAGCCGCTCGATACCTTCGGTGGCGGTCTGCATGCGACGCTTGCCTTCGAAGGTGAACGGCTTGGTGACGACGCCGACGGTCAAAATGCCCGCTTTTCGCGCCGCCTGGGCGATGATCGGGGCAGCACCCGTTCCGGTTCCGCCGCCCATGCCGGCGGTCACGAAGCACATATGCGTGCCGCGCAGATGATCCATGATCTCGTCGATCGATTCCTCTGCGGCGGCCCGACCGATTTCCGGTAGCGATCCGGCACCGAGCCCTTCCGTCACATGTGAACCCAGCTGGATCAGCCGCGGCGCCTTCGACATGGCAAGCGCCTGCGCATCCGTATTGGCGGCGATGAACTCGGCGCCCTGCAATTTTTCGGCGATCATGTTGTTGATCGCGTTGCCGCCGCCGCCGCCGACGCCGATAACCGTGATCTTCGGTCTCATTTCGGTGATTTCCGGACGCTTGAGATCGACCATGTGTTTTCTCCTTGCGCAGTTGCCTGCAGTGCCGGTGCCGTTGAAAGTTTGCGGTCTGGAAACTGCAACGTTAAAGCCAGGCAAGTTGGGGTACGAATCAGATGCCCTAGCTTATACGTTCAACAAGGCGGAGAGCAGGCAGATTTGCGCCGGAAATTCATTCCGTCATAAGCCCGTCGAAGACCTCGAGCATGGCGTCGGCGATCGCCTTGCCGAGTGCTGCACCATTCTCCTGAAGTGCTTGCTCGTTCATATCCCGCGCCGCGAGCGCCAGTGCCGATCCTTCGGTCCTGACGATCTCTTGCGCGCGCTGAATCGCCCAAAGGGCAAAATCGCTTCTGCCGCTGATTTCTACCGTTTCCATATGGCCTCCTGTGTTTCGCCGCGGTGGTTATACACACGTTGCAAAAAAGTCGAGCGATGGCCGGCAGATGCCCGCACTTGTGCAGGCGGAAGACGAGTAAGCGATGTACTCGCTATTCGGCGTCCTGCTCGGCTGCCGGCCGGAACAGTTCAAGGCTTTCAGCCGATTTCGGCTCGTCCGTTTTCGTCTTTTGTGCCTTCTGGCGCGAAGGTTTGCCCGCCTCGAGCGCGGTCTTGGTGGCCTCGCTTGGTACCGGGGCGGCAGCTACGGGCGCAACGACCGTTTCGTCTTTCTTGAAGCGTATCATTTAAATCTCCGTTTGATTATTTCTTGAGGGATAGCACTCTTGGTGACCATAAATTGGCTATCGTTTTGCCTGAGCCAGTTCCTTGACCAGTTCGCGGACCTTTTCCGTGCCATAGGCAATATCTTCACGCGGCAGATGCACAGTGATCTCGACCGATTTCGTCAAGGCTCCGTTATCTCTGGCATAGATCACCGCAGCGCGCAGCGAGCGAAATTCAAGCGCGTCTGCGCCGGCAACCCAGAATTGGACCGAGCAGGGGGTTGCGGCGTAATCGGAGAACGCCTGGGTTGGGTCTAGAGCCATTGATCGATCACTCTTGCGTCAAAAAGGCGCCCGCGTCGGCGCAAACCCTCCTCGTACTTGAGGAGGGGCTTCAGTTCAGGCCCTTGATCTTGTGGGCAGCCCTGTTGGACGAATCACGGTCGCCCTTGTGCAAGGCAAGGATCCGCTTGGCGTCCTCAATGCCTATTCCGTGGCGAGCCGCGAACCCTGCCGGTTGATAAGGGTCGGTCGGCGGCATCTTCTTTTGTTTCATTTGCGCCGGGGGCATGGGTATTCTCCAGATTGCTTCGTCTAAGGCTCATCGAATGATGCGTTGGATAGCTCTTAGCAGGAAACGCCCCGCCGCGTCCTGAAGTTATGGCGATTTGGCAGGACAATCTTGTGCCGGCGTTCCGGCGCTGCGCCAAAAGGACTGCGGCGCAGTGCTTATCCGTCCCTCGACATGGTGTGGAAAACAAAGGCGTCGCTGTGCGACCCCTCCGCCGATCGGCAATCGGCCGCGGGGACTGAGTGTGCGTGACGCGCAGCAAAGCCTGGGCTAGACCTTGGCTCCGAACCAAATGTGAGAGTGGGGAGCAAGGGATGGACTGGAGGGGAAAGCGTGTTCTGGTGACTGGCGCCGGCAAGGGCATCGGCCGGGCGACTGCCGTAATGCTTGCTCGCCGGGGTACGAAAGTCGTTGCCATGACGCGCAGCAAGGAGGATCTCAAGACCCTTGCTGCCGAGATCGACTGCGAACCGGTTTGCGCCGATGTCGCCGATAGCGACGCCCTCCGCCCGGCGGTTCTGTCGGCGTTGCCAGTCGATATGCTTGTCAATTGTGCCGGGACGACGGTGCTGTCGTCTTTCATCGACACCGACCCTGAAGAATTCGATCGCGTCTTCGCGGTCAACACGAAGGCGCCTGTCATCATCGGGCAGATCGTTGTACGCGACTGGCTGCGGCGCGGCGTCGTCGGTGCAATCGTCAATGTCTCCAGTGATGCGGCTCGCCGCGCTGTCGCCGATCACACGGCCTATTGCGCGTCGAAAGCAGCGCTTGACGCCATCACAAGGGTCATGGCACTCGAACTTGGACCCTCTGGCATCAGGGTCAACAGCGTCAACCCGACGGTGACGATGACGCCGATGGGCGTTCTCGCGTGGAGCGACCCGGCAAAGGCCGATCCCGTCAAAGCGCGCATTCCGCTTGGCCGTTTCCTCGACCCGGACGAGATCGCGGAGGCCATTCTGTTCCTGCTGAGCGATGAGGCCAGCATGATCAACGGGGTCTCGCTTGCCGTCGATGGCGGGCTGGCGATAACCTGATGCCGCGACAAGGCAAAAATTGCGCCCAAACAGCGAAATAATCTCTCATCGTAACGATCCGGTAAACCAAATTTGGCAGCCTGTCGGGAGCTGCCTTTTCTGGATTGGCCGGGGATATCATGAACCACACGAAAGACGACTGGATCAGCCAGCGCGCCTATTCCCTTTGGGAAGCCGAAGGCAGACCGGAAGGCCGGGGCGGCGGCCATTGGGCGCAGGCGGCGAGCGAATTCGAACGGCTTGAGCGGACCAGGGCGTCGGTGGATGGAAGCGAGCTTGTGGCCAAGCTTAGGGCGGCCGCGCGCACCATGCGGGCAGCGCAAGACAGTTCGCCCGCGCCCGACGCATCACCGGTGACGAAGACCTCCGTGAGGAAATTGGGCGCCGGCGGCTGACCCGATCGCCCGGTCCTTCGCCAGGGCCATTTCGCCAGAAAAACTTGCGTCTTGCCGCTCAAGGCGCCAGCACGTGGACAAAATTTAATCCCAGTACAAATACCCTGTTCATGTTCGGCCAGATAAGGTCAAGCATCGATGCCCCTTTTTGGGGCGGCAGAAGGAAGGTGTTTTGATGGCTCGAACTTTTCGGGTCCTGGTGTCGGTGGCGATCATCGGCGCTCTGGGTTACGGCGCTTACACCATTCGGGATCATTGGCTCGGCAATGTCGAGCGCATCCTCGGCATCAGTCAAGGCGGCGCGACATCGCAGCAGGCCGACAATCGACAGTCAGGCAACCGGCAAGGCACCGGGCGGCCCCGGCGTGGCGACGCGCAATCACAAGGTCCCATTCCGGTTCTGATCGCTAACGCAAAGACGGCGGATGTTCCGGTCTATATCGATGGTGTCGGCTCGGTGAAGGCGTTGAACACGGTGACCGTCCGTCCGCAGGTGAGCGGCAAGATCGTCGAAGTCGATTTCGAGGAAGGCCAGGATATCAAGAAGGGTGACGTGATCGTGCGGATCGACGACGCGGTCTATCGCGCCGCACTCGACCAGGCAGTCGGCAAGAAGGCCCAGGACCAGGCGCTCCTCCAAAACGCGCAGCTCGATCTCGAACGTTACCAACGGCTGGTGCAATCGAGCTCCGGCACCCAGCAGCAGGCGGATACGGCGCGTTCCCAGGTCGCGCAGTACACTGCCGCCCTGCAATCGGATCAGGCGGCTATCGAGAGTGCACAGGCGACCCTCGACTACACCACCATCCGCGCGCCGATCGACGGCCGCACCGGCATCCGCAACGTTGATATCGGCAATATCGTCAGCTCCTCGGACACGACCGGCATCGTCACACTTTCGCAGATCCGGCCGATCTCGGTCGTGTTTTCAGTGCCGCAACAACAACTGGCGCGGGTCAACGCGGCAAGCGCTGCTGGTACTCTCAGCGTCGAGGCAATCTCGGGCGACGGCCAAACCGTTGTCGACAATGGCACGCTTGCCGTCGTTGACAATCAGGTCGACACGGCAACCGGCACCGTCAAGCTCAAGGCGAATTTCGCCAATGACAAGCTGGCGCTCTGGCCCGGTGCTTTCGTCAACGCCCGGCTTCTCGTCGAGACGATGAAAGATGTCGTCGTCGTGCCGACCGCGGCAGTGCAGCGTGGCCCGACCGGCACCTTCGTCTATCTCGTCCATTCGGACCAGACGGTTGCCATGAAGACCATCAAGGTCGGCCTGCAGGACGACGTCCAGGCCGTGGTAACCGAGGGTGTGGCAGCCGGCGACAAGGTGGTGACGACAGGGTTCGGGCGCCTTCAGGACGGCGCAAAGGTCGAGGTCTCGGAGCCTTCGCAGCCCGCAGCTGCGACACCAGCGCCCGCGCAAGGCGATGACCAGAAAGCTCACCATCGCCGCAAGCAGAACGGTGCGGCCAGCGACACAGAAGCCACCTCAGCCATTTCGACCGAACCAAAGCCCGAACCAAATCAATGAGCGTCTCCTCGCTGTTCATCAACCGGCCGATCGCAACCTCCCTTCTGGGGATCGCGATCCTGTTGGGCGGTCTGTTGGGCTATCTCAATCTGCCGGTGGCCCCCCTGCCGCAGGTCGACTTTCCAACGATCCGGGTAACGACCCAGCTGCCGGGCGCCGATCCCGACACGATGGCCTCGTTGGTGACAGCGCCGCTCGAACGCCCGCTCGGGCAGATCCCGTCTCTTGCGTCGATGACCTCGTCGAGTGCCTTCGGCATCAGCCAGATCACCCTGCAGTTCGATCTTGGCCGCAACATCGACGGGGCGGCGCAGGATGTCCAGGCTGCGATCAACGCGGCCGGATCGACATTGCCGCGAACACTTCCCTATCCGCCAACCTATGCCAAGGTAAACCCGGCCGACACGCCGATTGTGACCGTGGCACTGCGCTCGACCAGCTATTCGATCCGCGACCTCAGCGATTTCGCCGATACGATGATCGCCCAGCGGCTCAGCCAGGTATCGGGCGTCGGCAACGTCAACATTCAGGGCGGCGTGCGGCCGGCCATTCGCATCCAGGCCAATCTGCCGCGGCTTGCATCCTACGGCCTGGCCCTTGAGGACGTCCGTGCGGCGATCTCTGCTGCCAGCGTCGCCGGCGCAAAGGGTGCGCTCGACGGGACGCACCAGTCCTTCACGCTCGCCGCGAATGACCAGATCGTCGATCCAGAGATCTATAAATCCGTCATCGTCGCCTACCGCAACAATGCGCCGATCCTTCTGAAGGACGTCGCCGATGTCGTCGAGGGACTGGAAAACACCCGTGTCGGCGCCTGGTATCAAGGCGAGCCCGCTGTCATCATCGACGTGATGCGGCAACCCGGCGCCAATGTCATCCAGACGGTGGGCAATGTGCTGACGCAATTGCCCCGTCTGAAGGAGGCGCTGCCGGCAGGAATTTCTCTCGATATCGTCAATGACAGAACCGAGACGATCCGCGCATCGATTACTGACGTTCAATGGACGCTCGCCATCAGCGTTGGCCTGGTCATCCTGGTCGTCTTCGTGTTCCTGCGGACGATCACGGCAACAATCATAGCGGCTGTGGCATTGCCGCTCTCGCTGATTGCGACATTCGGCGTGATGTGGTTTGCCGGCTTTAGCCTCGACAACCTGTCGCTGATGGCGTTGACGATTGGCACAGGCTTCGTCGTCGACGACGCCATCGTCATGATCGAGAATATCGCCAGACACATCGAGGATGGCGAAAATCCGATGGAAGCAGCGTTGAAGGGGGCAGGGGAGATCGGTTTCACCATCATTTCGCTGACCTTCTCGCTGATCGCCGTCTTCATTCCATTGCTTTTCATGACCGGCATCGTCGGACGGATGTTTCGCGAGTTCGCATTAACGCTGACGATTGCCGTCGTCGTTTCGGCCGTGGTTTCCCTGACGCTGACGCCGATGATGTGCGCCCGCATCCTGCGCAAACCTGCCGAGCATCGGCGCGGCCTGCTGGCCGGCGCCGACCGGATTACGGAACGGCTGATCTCCGCCTATCGGCGAAGCCTCGTCTGGGCGATTGATCGCAGCGCGCTGATGTTGACCCTGACGGCCCTGACGCTTGTCGCAACGATCGCTCTCTACATCGTCATCCCCAAGGGTTTCCTGCCGCCGCAGGATACCGGCCTCATCACCGCGGTCGTCGAGACCGAGCCGACGACCTCTTTCGAAGCGATGAAGAGAACGCAGACCGTCGTGGCGGACAAGTTGAAGGCCGATCCCGACATATCAGGCGTTGTCTCGGTCGTTGGAGCCAGCGTCAACAATCTCACCTTGAACACCGGCACGTTGAGCCTAGTGCTCAAGCCGAGGAACCAGCGAACATCTTCCTCAACCGAGATCATCGATCGCCTCCGCGGCACGGTCTCGGGCTTGCCGGGTGTCCACGTCACCTTCCAGAGCGTGCGCGATATCAGCATCAGCACGCGCTCAAGCCGAGCGCCATACCAATATACGCTGACGGGAACAGACACGGCAGCGGTCGTCGATTGGGCGCAGAAGCTCGCCGCCAGATTGCAGCAGGAGCCTTCGCTCGTCGATGTGGCCTCCGAGGTCGAAATGGGCGGCGGGCGCATCTTCGTCAATGTCGACCGCGAGACGGCATCGCGCCTTGGCGTCTCGATGCAGGCGGTTAGCGACACGCTGAACGATGCTTTCGGGCAGCGCCAGATTGCAACGATCTACGGGCAATCGAACCAGTATCGGATCATCCTCGAGGCGGCGCCGGAATATAAGTCGGATCCGAAATCGCTCGACAAGCTTTACGTCTCGGGCGCTGCCGACGCGCAGGTGCCTCTCAACACATTCGCCAAAGCCTCCTTTACGACAGCACCGCTCGTCATAAGCCATGACGAACAGTTTCCATCTGTCACGATCAGCTTCGATCTGGCGCCTGGCGCTTCGTTGAGCGATGCGGTGAGCGCGGTGAAGGTCGCGGAGCAGGATATCGGCATGCCGAGTTCGATCCAGCGGTCCTACTCTGGCGATGCCGAGGAGTTCGCGTCGTCACTTGCCGGCGAGCCCTGGCTTATCCTTGCGGCCGTGGTGACGATCTATATCGTGCTCGGTCTGCTCTATGAAAGCGCGGTCCATCCGCTCACCATCCTTTCGACGCTGCCCTCAGCCGGCGTCGGCGCGCTGCTGGCATTGATGCTGTTCGGTCATGACCTGTCGCTCATCGCGCTGATCGGCATCGTGCTGCTGATGGGTATCGTCAAGAAGAACGCCATTATGATGATCGATTTTGCGCTTGCTGCAGAGCGAACGGGCGGCTTGGCGCCGCGCGAAGCGATCCTCCAGGCGTCCATTCTTCGTTTCCGTCCGATCATGATGACGACGCTTGCAGCTCTCTTCGGCGCCCTGCCGCTTGCCTTGGCCGAAGGCACGGGTTCGGAACTGAGAACACCCCTCGGTATCAGCATCATCGGTGGCCTGGTGCTCAGCCAGCTTCTGACGCTCTATACCACGCCGGTCATCTATCTCGCGTTCGAGCGCCTGCGCAGCCGCATCGTTGGCCGCCCGACCAGCGTGCCGGCGCCGGAGGCGGAAGGCGAACTCGGGACCGGGCTATGAACCTCTCCGCTCCATTCATCCAGCGCCCCGTCGGCACCACGCTTCTGGCCATCGGACTGATCATACTCGGGGTCGTTTCCTATCGCTTCCTGCCGGTTGCCAGCCTTCCGACCGTCGATCTGCCGACGATCATCGTCTCCGCAAGCCGACCGGGCGCCGACCCCGCCAGCATGGCGGCAAGCGTTGCGGCACCACTCGAGCGTCATCTTGGAACCATCGCCGGCGTGACCGAATTGACATCCGTGAGCTCGCTGGGCTCCTCGAGCATCGTCATTCAGTTCGATCTGTCGCGCAGCGTCGACGGCGCAGCACAGGATGTGCAGTCAGCGCTCAATGCCGCTGCGACCGATTTGCCGGCAGACCTGCCGACGCTTCCCTCATTTCGCAAGGTCAATCCCGCAGCCGCCCCCGTGCTGATTCTTGCGCTCACCTCTGACAATGTTTCGCCGAGCGCCATCTACGATGCGGCCGATACGGTCGTCGTGCAGCAGATTGCCCAGGTTGAGGGCGTCGGCGACGTGACGGTCAGCGGCGCCGACCAACCCGCCATCCGCGTGAGGCTTAACCCCGATCGGCTCTCGGCCATGGGCCTCTCTCTCGACAGTGTTCGCACCGCGATCGTCAATTCAAGCACATTGGGCCCGACGGGTTCGATCGACGGCAGTGACAGCGCCTTTGCAATCAGCCTGAACGGTCAGTTGAAGACGCCGGAGGATTTCGGCCGGGTTGTCATCCGCAGCGGCGACGGCACCGCGGTGCGACTTGCCGATATCGCAACCGTCGAACCGGGCGTGCGCAACAGCCGTTCCGACGCATGGTATGACGGCAAACCCGCCGTGCTCTTGAACATCACCAAGGAAGCCAATGCCAACGTCATCGCCACGGTGGATGCAGTCAAGGCGCTGATCCCCGAGTTACAGAAGGTCATTCCTGCGGGGATCCATATTGCCATCCTGTCGGACCGAACCACCACGATCCACGCAAGCGTCAACGACATGCAATGGACGCTACTTGCGACCGTCTGCTTCGTCATGGCGGTCGTCTTCATTTTTTTGAGGCGAGCGACGCCGACTTTGGCGGCGGGTGTCACCGTGCCGCTCTCGCTTGCCGGGACATTTGCTGCCATGTGGGCTTGCGGCCTGTCGATCGACAATCTGTCGCTGATGGCGCTGGCGGTATCCGTTGGCTTCGTTGTCGACGACGCGATCGTGATGATCGAGAATATCTACGCCAACCTTGAAACCGGGATGAAGCCGATGAAGGCGGCGATCGAGGGCGCGCGCCAGATCGGCTTCACGGTGATCTCCATCAGCCTGTCGCTGCTTGCGGCCTTCATTCCCCTGTTCTTCCTCGGCGGCATCATTGGGCGGTTCTTCCAGACCTTCTCGCTGACGCTTGCCTTCGCCATTGTCGTTTCCACCGCCGTATCGCTGACCCTGACCCCAATGATCTGCGGGCACCGGCTGCGAGCACATAATCTGGAAGCAAAGCCCGGCCTGTTCGGCCGCATCATCGAGGGATCGCTTTCCGCCGTCATCGGCTTTTACGGTCGGACCCTCAAAGCCGTCCTGCATCATCGGGCGCTGGCGATCATCGTCATTTTTGCATGCGTCGGAATGACGGTCTTTCTCTACATAAGGGTGCCGAAAGGGTTTATCCCGCAAGACGACACCGGCTTCATCCAGGGCGGGACGGAGGCCTCGACCGACATCTCCTACCCAGCGATGGTCGAACTCCAGCGTAAGGCTGCCGAGATCGCCGGACAAGACCCGGCGGTAGCCGGCATCGGCTCCTCCGTCGGCGGCGGCGGTTTTGCAAGCTCGGTCAATCGCGGCCAGCTGTTGATCTCCCTGAAACCGCCATCGGAGCGTGTTTCGACGGCCGAGGTGATCGATCGGATGCGAAAGAAGCTGGCTGGTGTGCCGGGGCTCAGCACGTTCCTGTTTTCGCCGGGGGATATCAGAGCCGGCGCGCGTCAGTCGCAATCGCAATATCAGTTCACGCTCTGGGACGCGAATTACGACGAACTCGTCGAATGGGCTCCCAAGGTGCTGGCGCAAATGCAGAAGGAACCGAAACTGACGGATGTTGCGACGGACCGGCAACCGAACGGGCTGCAGGCCACGGTCAGTATCAACCGCAGTGAAGCATCGCGCCTCGGTGTCAGCATCCAATCGATCGACAGCGCGCTCAACAACGCCTTCGCCCAGCGGCAGATTTCGACGATCTACAGCCAGCGCAACCAATACCGTGTCGTGCTCGAAGCCGATCCAGGCTATGCCCGCGATCCCGCAAAGATTACAAGTCTCTATGTCCCGGGGTCAGGGGGCAAGCTGGTGCCGCTGAGCAGCGTCGCCTCGATCGATCGGACGCTGGCCCCCCTCGTCGTCAATCATCAGGGCCAGTTTGCCGCGGTGACGATCTCCTACAACCTGGCCCTCGGCTCGACGCTCCAGGACGCAAATGACAGCGTCTTGCAAATTGTTGGCGAGATGCATCTTCCCGATTCGCTGCACGCAGATTTTGCCGGCGACGCGGCAGCCATCACCCAATCCTCCGGCAGCCAGCCGTTGCTTCTCTTTGCGGCATTGCTCGCGGTCTATATCGTGCTCGGCGTTCTCTATGAGAGCCTGGCACATCCGCTGACGATCATCTCGACCTTGCCTTCGGCCGGCCTAGGGGCGCTGCTTGCGCTTGCCATCAGCGGCACGGAACTGACGATCATTGCCTTTATCGGCATTATCCTGCTGATCGGCATCGTCAAGAAGAACGGCATCATGCTTGTCGACTTTGCGCTCCAGGCCGAACGCAAGCTGGGGTTCACCTCTGAAGAGGCGATCTACCAGGCCTGCCTGCAGCGGTTCCGGCCAATCCTGATGACGACGCTGGCTGCCATCATGGGTGCCATCCCCTTGATCATCGCGACCGGACCGGGCTCGGAGCTTCGCAGGCCACTTGGGATCACCATTGTCGGCGGCTTGGTCATCTCGCAGATATTGACCCTCTACACCACGCCGATCATTTATCTGATGTTGGCAAAACTCCATCATCGATGGTCGACCCGTAGTGCCAGCGGCCCCGCACACCTGATCGCTCAAGACCGGTCTTCCTGACGCGGCGAATATAGCCTGCAGCGTGGGGCGTCGCAGGCTATCGGTCATTATCTCAGGTTGCGCTCAGCTGCATCGTCCTCGGTCGGAACACCTGGGTCGGTGTTAACTGGTGGCAGGGGCAAAGCGATGTCCATGACGTCGAGACGGTGCTGGCTGCCGTGCCCCCAGGTTCCGCTATCCTGCCGCTCATCGACCTCTCCGGTGTCGCCGCCGCCATGCCAAGCCATCGATATTTCGCCTGGAGAGAGAGAGAGAGAGAGAGAGAGAGAGAACACTTTCCGCCATCTGCCGACGCTCGCTGTCCATTATGCCCACGCCTTCTTCCCGACCATCTTCACCGCACAGGGCAAGCAGCCTTTGACGGTCCTGGCTCCGTGGTCCGATATCGCGGTGCCGGAAGGGAACCTGTTTTCCACCGCGGTTCTCAGCTGCCGAACATTGATGGAAGGGGCTGTGGGGTTCACGCCCTACCTGTCGAACTGGCGTCAGCGGTTCGATTTCGTGCTCGTCGTGAATGCCGATATCGCCGATCAGTATGTCGGCGATATCGTGCCCCCGGCCTGAAGCTCGTCGGCGACACACCCTCTGCGAAGCTCTACGCCATCAACAAGACAGTCGAAAGCGCGGCTAGTGTTCAAGATCCTCCGGGATGCCCGACGGATTTCTCCGTCGACGATTGATCATTCAGCGCGCGATGCCAAGCTTCACGGTAGGATTTCAAATCCTGCAATTCGATCTTGGCGTATTTCGGAGAATGGACCGACGGCGTGATACCGGTCAGCAACGCTGCCCCGAGGCTGGTGCCGGTGGACCCGGGCAAAGCGATGGCCTGTGAAGAGGTGAGGGCGGAGATTGCCGCAATATAGATCCTATTGAGCGCGAAGGGCCCCTCGACAAGGATCGGGCCTTTTGCGCCGATCAAACTGAGACAGACCTCCGTCATCAATGCTAGGTAAAGGCTGACTGCGGCCATCCGCTCTGCCGGGTTTGTACTTTCGCTGGCAATCCAACGCATTTCCCGGCTGGGAAAGGGTCCCGATCCGGAAACGACGCTGGGCAGCAGCATGAACCCTTTCTCGATGACGGTCCCGACGGCGCTCTCCGCATCCTCGAGTATTACGTCGCCGATCTCGCTCTTGAGAATTTCGAATTCGCGCCCACCCATGAAACGCGACGAGGGCACGGCGCGGCCGAAGGCGTCGACGTTGGCGAGCGCATCTCTTTCCGGGTCGAGATGATCAAGATCACCTCCCACAGCGAAGCTGACCACCCAGGTCCCGGTCGACACGACCGTGAAGGGCGGCTCGCGGCCGATCAGATGCGGGAGGAGGGAGGCGTTGGAATCGTGGATGCCGCAATAGACGGGCACGTCGGCCTCGATCCCGATCACCTCGGCGACCGATGGCAACACAGGACCAAGGCCATCGAATGCTGAGCGCAACGGCGCCAATAGCTTGCGCAACTCCAGCTTGTCGATCAGCGAGGAGTATTCGCCAGTCCTCGGATTCCACAAATCGGTATGGCAGCCGAGCGACGTTACCTCGTTGGCGGCTATCCCTGTTAGGCGCCACGCCCAATATTGCGGATAGGTCATGATGGTCGCGACGTCGGCGAAGCGCTCGGGAAAGACTGTTTTCTGATAGTGAAGCTGCGCTCCAAGATTGAGACCGCCAGAAAGTCTCGGTGAAAAGGTCTCGTCGAAGGATGGCCTCAGCCTGTCATAGGCTTGGTTCACTGCGTCGGGATAGTGATGCTCGTAGTCGAGAGCCGGGAGTGCGAGATTGTCGCTGACGTCGAGGAGAACGGCCGAGGCGCCGTGCGCGGTGATCGAGATGGCATCAAAGCCTGGTTCAGTCGCAAAGGATTTCAGCGCTGCCACGGCGAAGGTCCAAAGCCGCGCTATACCATAATGCGGATAGAGGCCCGATCTGGAAACGGCATTGGATGTACGGACCGCAGCAATTTCGTCGCCCGTTGCCGCGTCGAGCACCACGACCTTGGCGTTGGTCTTGCCGATATCGAGAACGGCGATATGGCGAAAGGCCTTAGGGACGGTCATGGGAGATGGAACACCGTTTCAAGGTCGCTCTGAACGGGCGAGTTGTCGGGATTTGTGGCCATGATATCGGCCATATGGTTCCACCACTTCTTCATCAGCGGATGGTCGGGAAGGGCTCCCATCCTGTGATCCAGCGGCCGGCTCAGCACCCCGAACAGCGTGTCGGTTTCGCGATCGAGATGAATGGAATAATCGCTGACACCGGCGTCGTGAAGCAGGGCGACCAGCTCAGGCCAGATTTCGTCATGACGCCTTCTGTATTCGGCCTCCATCCCCGGGTTGAGCCGCATCTTGAAGGCGTGACGTTCGAGTTTGCCGATCATTTGGAACTCATCGCTTTTACGCGCCGCACGACGATGGGAATGGCGATGGTGACGATCAGAAGCAAGCCAATGAAGATCGACATGACGATACCGGGTACGTTGAGCAGGCCGAGGCCGAAGGTGACGAGGCCCATAACGAAGGCGGCGATGACGACCCCGCCGATGGTCCCCGAGCCGCCGAGGATGGAGACCCCGCCAAGAACCACCATCGTCACCACCTCCAGTTCCCAACCCTGCGCGATGGATGGCCGCGTCGAGCCCAGTCGCGATGTCAGACAGACAGCAGCAATGCCGCTCATGAGCCCAGTCAGGAGGAAGAGGATGAACTTTACTCGCTCGACCGGAATGCCGGAAAAGCGTGCCGCAAAATCATTGTTGCCGATGGTATAAACCTGCCGCCCGAAATTGGTCGCATGCAACACGATTGCAAAGACGACCGCCAGAACGACAAACAGGACGAATTCGAAGGTGAAGGCCCAGACGACATAGCCTTGTCCGAAATAGGCGAAGTCAGGGGGGTAGTTGCCATAGGCCTGGTCGCCAAGGACGATATAGGAGATGCCGCGAAACAGGCTCATCGTGCCGATCGTCACGACAATCGATGGCAGTTTCAGGACGGATACGAGGAAGCCGTTGAACAGTCCGCAAAGCACGCCAACGCAAAGACCGATGGCGACAATCCCAGCCGTCCCGACGCCGAACTGCGCTGCAGCACCCATTGCGGTCGACGCAAGCGCGATGACCGCTGCGACAGACAGGTCAATCTCACCGGCAATGATCAACAGCGCCATGGCAAAGGCGATCATTGCCTTCTCGGTGAAATTGTAGGTCGCGTCCGACAGGTTCCAGACATCGAGGAAATAGGGCGAGGCGATCGAATTGAAGATGAAGATCAGGATTGCGACACCGAGAAGCAGGACCTCCCAGCTGGCAAGAACACGCGTGAACGGCGTGCCGAGGCGGTCCGGAATGATGCGTTTTTCGTGGCTCGTCGCCGGAACGGTGCTCATGCGGTCGCCTCCTTGCCGATCGTCTCCTTGGCAGCCTGATCCCTGAGGATGATGCGGCCGCGGTTTTTCTCGCGCCGGGCGTTGAAGACGACGGCGAGAATGATGACCGTGCCCGAGATGGCCATTTGCGTGAACGGCGATATTCCGATCACCGGAAGCGCATTCTTGATCACCCCGAGGAAGAGCGCGCCAAGCACTGTGCCCGCAACGGAGCCGACCCCGCCGGCAATCGATATGCCCCCGATCACGCAGGCAGCAACGCTATCAAGCTCAAAACCGTCGGCGATATCGACATAGGCGACCGCGTAGCGCGAAACCCAGAGATATCCGCAAAGACCAGCGAGCGAACCGGAAAGCACGAAGGCCAAGAACTTCGTCCAGCCGACATCCACCCCGGCATAGACCGCCGCGACGGGATTTCCGCCCGCAGCATAGGTCGCGCGGCCAACCGACGTGTGGCGCAGGACGAAGTAGATCATCAGGACGATTGCAATTCCGACCCAGGCCAGTACGGGTAGGCCGAGAACGACGGTACGGGGGACATCGAGGAACGTTTCCGTCATCTGGTGGGCGTTGACCCAGGCGCCGCCTGAAAGAACGAAGGCCATGCCGCGATAGATCGTTAGCGTGCCGAGCGTCACAACGATAGGCGGCATTTCCAGGGCCCAGACGAGATAGCCGTTGATCGCGCCGAGAAGCGCTCCGATGACGATCGCCAAGATCACGAGGAAAATCAATGGGATGCCTGGAAAGGCGGCGTTCATCATAGCGATTGCCATGCCGGTGAAGGCGAGATTGGCGGCAACGGACAAATCGATCGATTTTGTCAGGATGACTGTCGTCTGCGCCAGAGCTAGGATGATCAGGATCGAGGTGTCATTGAAGATGTTGACGAGATTGGCCGGCTCGGCGAAGCCCGTTGCCCTAGTGGCAAAGCCCGCAATCATCGCGATGATAATGGCAAGGAGCAACGTTTCGCGTTTTTTCAAGAGTGGTATCATTCGGCCCTCCCTATGCATTGCCCGTGGCGGCGCGCACCAGCGTTTCTGGCGCCAGCGCGCCGCGCTCGAACAGCCCTGCCGATAGGCCTTCCTTCATCACCAGCACCCGATCCGACATGCCGATGATCTCCGGAAGTTCGGAGGATATCATGATGATGCTGAGGCCTTCCGCTGCCAGTTCGCCGATGAATGCGTGCACGGCAGCCTTGGACCCGATGTCGATGCCCTTTGTCGGCTCGTCGAGGATGATGACCTTCGGTTGTGTGGCAAGCCACTTGCCGATCACCACTTTCTGCTGGTTTCCGCCCGAAAGTGTTCCGACCGGCACCGACAGTGACGCCGCACGCAGATCGAGCCGTTCGGCATATTTTCGGGCAAGCGCCAGCTCGTTTGCAGCCTTCAGGAAGCCGCGCCTCGAAGTGCGCAGCAGCGAGGGCAGCGACATGTTCTGGTAAATGGGCATCGGCAACGCTAGACCATGACGGCCGCGCTCCTCCGGCACATAGACGATGCCGGCATGGATGGCATCCTGTGGTGAATGGATGCTGATTTCCTTGCCCTCGAGCACAAGACGGCCGGAAAGCGGGCGCGTGATGCCGAAAAGCGACTGGCAAAGCTCGGAGCGGCCGGCGCCGATCAGCCCATAGACGCCAAGGATTTCGCCGCGCCTCAGCTTAAATGAGATGTCGCGAAATTCGGTGCGGTGACAATAGCTTTCGACATCGAGCACGGTATCGCCGATCGCGACGGTCACCTTGGGGAACACATCCTTGACATCGCGGCCGACCATCATGCGAACGATCTCATCCTGTGGCGTCTCTTTCAGGCGTCCATGGCCAACCGCGCGTCCATCGCGAAAGACGGCAAAGTTGTCGGCGATCTCGTAGACCTCGTCGAACTTGTGGCTGATGAAGAGAATGGCTTTGCCTTTTGCCTTCAGTCCCTCGACGATGCGGAACAGATCGTCGATCTCCTTGCGCGACAGCGCTGCGGTCGGCTCGTCCATGATGACGATGCGTGCTTCGATCGATAGCGCCCGGGCGATCGCCACCAGATGGCGCTGGGCAATCGAGAGGTCCTTCAGGCGTATCGTTGGATCGATGGTGCTTTCAAGCGATTCTAGCAGGGTTCTCGCCCGGCTGTTCATCGTCTTCCAGTCTATCGTTCGCCAGGCTGTACGCGGGGCATGACCAAGAAAGATGTTCTCGGCAACCGTCAACTCGTCGAAGAGCACGGTCTCCTGATGGATAGCGGTTACGCCGGCGTCGATCGCGGCCTGCGCGCTGGTAAAGGTTATGAGCCTGCCGTCGACGAGGATCTCGCCTTCGTTGGGGCGATAGATGCCGGTCAGGATCTTGACGAGGGTCGATTTGCCGGCACCGTTTTCGCCGATCAGCGCGGTGACTTTGCCCGGGTAGAGCGAGATGCTGACGTTGTCGAGCGCCTTCACTCCGGGGAATATCTGCGAAATGCCACGCATTTCCAGAATGGCAGGAATATCGTCTGCTGGGATCTGCGGCACTGGACTTTGCATCGGGGCGTTCATCGGCAAGACTTCAGCACGGTCGCAGTGGGGATCGCAATTGCGGAGACGCTTGAGGTTCGAACTGCCAGCGAAGGTCGTCCACCAGATCGCACCGCGGGATCGACGCCGGTGTCGGTAGCTTGCTCCAGCGCCATAGCGGCGATGACGCGATTGCGTGTCTGCATCGAAGTTCCTCCCTAACTCATCTATTTCGCATCGTCTCAGCAGTGTCAATCAAGAAACGATCAAAAAGCGTCATATTGCGCCGCACAATAATCATAAACGAGCGAATGCGATCGATCATGCTCGATCTCTGGGCTAGGATGAGCGGAACTTGTATCCGTATCGCTCAAAGCTAACCAACTGCATGGTGTTTGTAAGAGCGGGGACGGGTCTGGCCGATGGATGCTAGGAGCTCTGAGTTCATGGCGAATGGCCGAGGTTTTCGGACGAGGCGGGGCTGTCGAGGGCGCGAACCGAGGAACCTGATCGAATTCTAAATGGCAGAACGCCCGCGCAGCCGTTCGAAGAAAACCAGCATCGATATGACGACTTCGGAACCGCGCCCCCCGGCCAAAGAAAACACCTCCGGACGCCGATGGGAATGATCCTGGTGGCAATTCCAGGGTCCGACGCTGAGCGACCAGCACGCTCTGAGTAAAATACCAGCCATCTCTTCAGAGCGCTCTCATGAACCATAACGGATTTCGAAGGTGCAAAAGGATCTACGTGGTTGGCAAACCCTTGGTCGTTAGGCTGATCGGAATTGCCGTCACCAGGTATTGGCATCACTCTCCGCCCAGACCGGCGGCGACCTCAACGTCTCAAGTTCACTTTAGCAAGGTCAACAAGCTGGTTAGCTCGCCCGTCAAGCACGGCCGTCATCATGAACAAACCAAAATTATAGGCTTCTCCAATCGTCGTCTTGGGCGGCATGACAAGTTCTTGTCGGGCGCTGACGACATCCACGAGGGCAGGACCGTCGTGGGCCAAGGCCTCCCTCAATGAGGGTTCGAGATCTCCCGGTCGCTCAACACGGATGCCTTTAACTCCCATAGCTTCTGCCATCGCGGCAAAGTTTGGATTCTTGAGATCGCATCCGACGTCAAGGAAGCCACCAGCCTTCATCTCCATTTCGACGAAGCCCAGTGTGCCGTTGTTCAACACGATGACCTTGACCGGAAGCTCCATCTGAATGAGGGTCAGAAAGTCGCCCATCATCATGGAAAAGCCGCCGTCGCCCGACATGGAAACGACCTGACGGCCGGGAAAAGCGGACTGGGCTCCGATGGAATGCAAGAGCGCGTTCGCCATGGATCCATGGTTGAACGAACCGACTAACCGCCGTTTGCCGTTCATCTTCAGATATCGCGCTGTCCATGCGATCGGGGTTCCTACGTCGCATGTGAAGATTGCGTCTTCGGCAGCCAACTCGCTGACAAGCCGCGTCAGGTATTGCGGGTGGATGGTAGTGCTCTTTGGATCCGGCACAGCAAGCGCGTCCAGATCCTTTCGGGCTTTCAGATAATGGGCGAGGGCGGCGTCTAGGAACCGCCTGTCGGTCTTCTCCTCAATATGTGGCATGAGCAGCTTGAGCGTCGACTTAACGTCGCCCAGGACGCCTATATCGAGACCGCATCGATTGCCGAGCGCCTCGGGTCGGATGTCAACCTGTGCAATAAGCGCCCTTTCTGGATAGAACTGCCGGTAGGGAAAATCTGTGCCGATGAGGAGCAGTGCGTCGCATTCCTTCATCGCGGCATAGCCAGACGCGAACCCAACCAATCCGGTCATTCCGACGTCATAGGGATTGTCATATTCGACGTGCTCTTTGCCCCGCAACGAATGAATGATCGGTGCCTTGAGGTGGGCGGCAAGCGCCACGATCTCGTCGTGCAGACCGGCACATCCGGCTCCGCACATTAGCGCGACCTTGCTTGACGCGTTCAGCATGTTGGCGAGATTGGCGACGTCGGCTGGATCGGGCAAGGCTGCCGGAGCTTTAGGAGTAAGCCAGACAGGTACCTTGGCTTTACTCGGCTTCAATGCCACATCACCCGGGATGACAACGACAGCGACCCCATTCTTGCCGACCGCGACCCGCATGGCTCTCGTCAGTATTTGTGGAAGCTGCTCAGGGTTGGAGACCAACTCAACGTAATGGCTGCATTCTTTGAAGAGATGCTCTGGATGGGTCGCCTGGAAATAGTCGATTCCGATTTCTGAACTGGGAATGTGCGCGGCAATGGCGAGTACCGGAACGCCGCTGCGTTGGCAGTCGAATAGACCGTTTATCAGATGCAGATTGCCCGGCCCGCAGCCTCCCGCGCAAACCGAAAGCTCACCGGTAAGATGCGCTTCGGCACCAGCCGCAAAGGCAGCGCCTTCTTCATGGCGCATGTGCACCCATTCAATCGCCTTCAGTCGCCTCAGAGCATCCGTGAAGCCGTTCAATGAGTCGCCGACAACCCCATAGACCCGTTTCACACCTTGCTGGAGCAGAGCCTCTGCAATGTAGTCGGCAACGGTTCTTGGCATATTGGCGCTCCTCAATTGGCTGACAGTGGGAACCTAGGCCGAGCTCGACGCCTGACAAGGCGAAGCGCTCGGCGCACGCGGTGTTCGTATTGCAATGCTCGCTTGCGAGACGCCAAGCTAAAGCTCGTCGAAGGCTCAGGCCGTTGGCGATTGTGGGCAGCCAACTCAGAAGCAATCAATCGGAAAAGTCCACTCATGCTTGGACAAGGGATTCCTGCGAGAAAACAAAGGTGCCACGGGTTGGGCCACGCTGCGCTTCCTTTTTCAGGATAGGGAGCCGACATCCGGCCCAACGTTTGATACAAAAAACCCGGGCAAGGCACGGTTTTTATTGACTAAGCTCTGCTTGAACTTGAGGGGCGCGCTAAATTAAGGCGAACTTCCAGTTTCTGCCTTCGACGTTGCCTACGCAGCGGCGGTTTGCCGAAATCGTTTGGGACCGAGCAATGTGCAACCGAACCCAGGCGGCAGTTCGGCCATTGCGATCTCCTGCAGCATTCCGAGCGATGACATGTATCCAAAGTGGTCTAGTCGCGCCTGAAGTTCGATTGCCAGTCGTCCAAATACAGCATCAAGTCCGGCAGGATATTTTTTTCCTTCGTCGTCTGAAGGTCGAGGATGTCACCGACACGCTGAACTTAGCGCTCACAGTATCCGGTTGCGACACGGCAAGGGTCGAGCACAAACCGCGCCTGCTTGCCGACAACGGCCCCTGCTACATCGCTTCGGGCCTAGCAAGGGAATTTTCGGAACTAATCCGACCTGGGCGCCCCGTCGGCATTGAGCTGATGCGGTGGGGCTGCAGGGGCAGTCGCCAATATTGTGGAGCCGGTCACGGCCGTCTCGGTCGGCTGCGGTTTCATAAGCCACCATCCCGTGGCGGCTAGCCCAATGACAACGACCCCGCAGACCACCCACCCAACCCTCACGCTCTTATGTGGAGTTGTACGGATATCGACCTGCTTCTTTCCTACGGGCATGTCATCACCTTATTTACCAATGAACGGGAAGCGATGAAGGAAGTTCCGCGGCTTGGGTGCGGTTTCCCAGATGCGTGAGCGCCTGGTCGAGATAGACTACCTGTGCATTCAGCACAGTCCTGCCCTTGGGCGGATTTCGTCGCGCATTAACCCCTCAGCTCGAGCTCATATTCGTGCGATCTGCTTTAGATTGTATCCGGCTTGCCCACGCTCGCCTGGTGCGCAGGGCTCTGCTCTGCGGAGGCTGGCGGCACCGTGCCCGGAGCGTCGCCAGCCACTCCATAGCATCAAAGAAAACTCGTGGCTTCGGTCGCCCAAACATGAGACCGCAGCCCAACGGTCTGATCCGCAATTGGCAATCGCCGTCAGACTGCCCAGCCGGCTCTCAGTCCCTCGAGCACGGCTTCCTCTGCTGTTCGCGGCGTCAGACAGTCCCCGATAATGCGTAGATCGCCGCCGAACTGCGAAAGCTCCGCCTCAAGGATATTCACCGCGTCATGGCCCAGAGATGTAACAAGCGTATCGATACCATCAATGATGATCGGCTCCTTTCCAGTCACATGCGAGAGATAGACCGTGGCGCCGTCGACGCCGTAGAGGTCGGCATAGGGAATGACGTCCACACCGAGATCATGCAGAACGCCTGCCCACTGATCACGAACATAGGCCTGGATGCGCTGACCAGGCATATAGCCATTGACGGCAAGGCGAACCTTGCAGCCCGCCCGCGCCAGCTTCTCAGCTATTCCCATGCCGATCCAGTCACAGCGCCAGTCCACAATCAGCACCGAACTGCCGACGTTGACCTCGTCGCGAAGAACCTGCCAGGCGGTCACCACATGCGCGGTCTCCGCACCAGGAATATCGAGACGCCGAGGCTTGGCGCCCGTCGCTACGATCACAGTGTCCGGGCTTAACCGCTCGATCAAAGAGCGATCAACACGGGTGTTTTTGACTATAGTGACGCCGGCCAGCTCCGCCTCGTGCGCCAGATTGGTGACGATGCCGCCGAACTCGGTTCGCCGCGGTATCAGTTGAGCCAGCAGTGCCTGACCACCCAGGCGATCCGTGGCCTCGTAGAGTGTGACTTCATGTCCGCGTTGCGCCGCGACGATCGCTGCCTTCATTCCCGCGGGGCCGCCTCCAGCCACGACGACACGCTTCGCCACCCCGGCAAACGTCATCCGCCCATACTGCAACTCGCGTCCCGTTTCCGGATGTTGAATGCATGAGATGGAAACGCCCAGTTGGAAATGGCCAATGCAGGCTTGGTTGCAAGCGATGCAGGCGCGAATATCATCAAAGCGACCTTCCTTCGCTTTGGCCGGCATCTCTGGATCGCAAATCAGGGCGCGTGTCATTCCCACCATATCGACATCGCCGGCGGCAAGAAGTCGTTCAGCATCCTGAGGCTGGTTGACACGGCCGGCATAAAATACCGGGGTCGCGACCTGCCTTTTTATCGCGGCGGCCGTCGTGGCACCATATGCGCTCGCAAACGCCATCGGCGGAGCGATATGGACAGCGCCGCCGAAACTTGCCGAGGACCCTATCGTCAGGTTGAAATAATCAAAGATGCCGTCGAGAGCGATAAGGGCCTCTGATACCTCTGCCGCGGTCATCCCGTTCAGGTCGTTATCCGCAGCGCTGAACCGCAAGCCGCAGATGAAGTCCGGCCCTGTTGCGGCACGAACAGCTTCAGCGACCTCACGAATAAAACGCAAGCGATTGCCAAGTGAACCGCCGTAATTGTCCTCGCGCAGATTGACACGCGGGTTGACGAATTGGACCGGCAGATATCCATGACTGCCGACGATTTCGACACCATCGAGTCCTGCTTCTTGCAATCGACGGGCGGCCTGGCCGTAACCCTGGACGATCTCGTCGATCATTCGGGACGACAGTGCCCTCGGCATGACATGGAAACGCTGGTTCGGGACAGCCGAGGGTGCATAGGCGACCGGTGCTGTCCCTTCGCTGGTTTCCATGATTTCCCGGCCGGGATGGAAGAGTTGGCCGAAAACGGTCGCGCCATTTTCATGACAGACCTCGGCCAGCCTCCGGTAGCCCGGAATGCAGTCATCGCTGGTCGCCATCAGCAAATGGGAAGTATAGCGCGCGGTTTCGTGCACGCCGGCGACCTGCAGCACAATCAGCCCGACGCCGCCTTTTGCCCGCGCTTGTTGGTAGGCGATCAGTGCGTCATTCGGCACAAACGCTGTCGGCAATGTTGTGTCGTGGCCCGTTGACATGATGCGGTTCTTGATGACCGTGCGCCTGATGGTGAAGGGCGAATATAGATGCGGAAGGGCAGGGCTCACGGCGCTCTCGTGCTCTCATGTATGGCGGCGAGATCCGAAGCTATAGCGCATCCGTAAGTGCTTCAATGCATATTCGCGCCGTGCCGGATTGCACCCGGGTTGGCGTAAGCATGAGCCAGACGCGCTCGGGGGCGAATTTCCGTCTTCGCTTGATCAACCAATCCTAGAGTAACAACCATAGTGAGCACACGCTAAAGGCATTCCAGCCCTTTGAATCTTTAAGATATTGTTGATTCGATCTGAAAGCGGGATGCCCTCATGCGAATGGATGAATTGCAATAGCGCTGTGTTAGCCCCCTCTATGTATGTCAGGTGCGCGACGTAAGAGACCAATTTCTTTCGTCCGCCCAGATAACACAAGCGGGCGTCTGGTCTCATGCGTCTCATAGTTGTCAATGACGTTTCAACCGTTCGCGGCGGCGCGACCAAGGTGGCATTGCAATGTCTTGAGGCAGGCATGGATGCGGGTCTGACTTGCGCCATACTGGTCGGCGATGATGGTGAAGGTCTCAAGCCGCAGTTCGCCGGCATTCGGACAGTCGCGCTTGGCGAGCGGCCCCTGCGGGAAGGTCCGACTTTCACCGATGTCTTCACGAAGAACTACAATAGGCGCGCCTACGAGGCGATGGAGGGATTGCTTCAGGAATCGGCAGAGGAGACCGTCGTGCACGTGCACGGTTGGTCGCAAATCCTGTCGCCGTCGATTTTCTATGCGCTTGCAAAGCACGAGGCCAAAGTCATCGTCACAGCGCATGATTTCTTCCTGAACTGTCCAAACGGAGGGCTCATCAATTTCCGCAGCGGCGACGTCTGCCATATCAAGCCGCTGTCTGCTGCATGCCTGGCGACCAACTGCGACAAGCGCAATTATTTCCATAAACTTTGGCGTTTCAGCCGAGCCTTGACCCAACAGGGCGTCGGCGAGGAATTCTGGAGCCGCGTCGGCATCGTGCTGGCCCATGAAAACATGGAGGCGCATCTGCGCTCCGGCCCTTTGCAGCATTTCACGACGCTGCGCACGCCGACGGAGCCATTGACGCGGGGGCCGGTGGAGGTATGGAGCAACCGCCGCACCATCTATCTCGGCCGCATGTGCTGGGAAAAAGGGGTGCAAACCCTGGCGGATGCGCTCAACAAAACGGGCAGGACAGCTACGCTTATCGGACGAGGACCGTTGCTTGCGGAGATGCAGCGTGCGTTGCCGCATTGCTTCGTGCCCGGTTGGCTGAGCGATGAAGAGGTCACGAGGCACGCGAGCGAAGCGCGCGTTTTCATCATGCCGTCTCGCATGCCCGAGCCTTACGGTCTGGTCGCGGCCGAAGCATTGATGTCCGGCATCCCGGTGATTGTCAGCAGCAATGCGCTGATTGCGACGGAAGTCGAGAACAACGACGCCGGTTTGGTTTTCGATAGCGGCGATGCAAATTCGCTGGCTGAGAAATTGGCGGCGACAGATGACGACCGTCTTATGCGAAGGCTGAGCGAGGGTGCATTTGCCCTTGGCCAACGGATCGCGCCGAGCAGAGCGGAATGGGGGCTCAAAATGGTGGACATCTATATGGGGCGTAGCAGCTTCTCTACGCATTAGTGGGGGTGGACAATGGCACGTGCCTTGGTGACGGGCGGCTGCGGTTTCGTCGGCCGACATCTTATCCGGCGGCTTCTTGCTGAAGGACTGGATGTCGTCTGCGTCGATTCGCTGGTGGTGGGGACGGGGGCACTTCATCCGGACTTGTGGCAGCGTTTCGCGCGCTCCCGCTTCACATTTCTCCAGGAAGCTTGTCGCGCTTTCTTCGCACGCCCGCTTGAGCATTTTGACTATGTCTTCCATCTGGCGGCCCTGGTCGGCGGCCGCGTGACGTTGGAAACGCGGGCGCTCGATGTTGCTGAGGATCTGGCGGTCGATGCGGAGCTATGGCAGTGGGCGTCACGCGCCAAGCCGGGTTCAGTGGTATTCTTTAGCTCCAGCGCGGCCTATCCAGTGTCGCTGCAGACCGTCGGAAATCATCGGCTGCTAGCGGAGGACATGATCAATTTCGACGCCGCCATCGGCGTACCCGACCTCAGCTATGGCTGGGCGAAACTGACCGGCGAATATCTGATGAAGCTCTATGTCGAGCGCTACGGCCTACGCGCCATCGCCTACCGACCGTTCAGCGGCTACGGCGAGGATCAGGATCTCGCCTATCCTTTCCCGGCGATCTGTCGCCGGTTGCTTGCAGAGCAAGGCGCGGCAGAAGTATTCGTTTGGGGCTCAGGCCGACAGTGCCGTGATTTCATCCATGTTTCCGACTGCATCGATTTCATCTGGCAGACGAAGGAATTGCTTCCCGACGGCGCCAGTCTCAATCTTTCGACCGGCATTGCTACCTCGTTCATCGAATTGGCCGAGACCATCAGTCGGCAGATTGGCTGGCAGCCGGCCGTCGCCGGCCGATCGGGCCATCCCGAAGGTGTTTTTTACCGTTGCGGTGATACGGTCCTGCAACGCTCCTACGGACTAACGCCGCTGGTCAGTCTAGAAGAGGGGGTCGCGCGGACGCTGGAGCATCTGCGAGCAGGCGCCATAGCGCTAGCCATCTGAACAAGGACCAATCAACTCCGCCGCTTTTCCATTTGCCATAGTCACTGCAACTAAATAGTTGCCTATAATTGCTTGCCAAAAGCAACCAAATCGCTCCGCTTTTGCCGGATGAATGACCACGAGGCATGCCGGCGGAAGTTGTTGGTCAGGCTCTGCGAACGCAATGGTTATCCCGTGAGTTCGAACGGCCACTACCTCATTCCCTCGACAAGCCTCCGATGTGATGTTCGATACTGGCATCATGAAACCTTTTGATTTTTAAGCCGTTATTGTGCTTATGGCCGACCCAAAATTCAATCCGAAATCCGTAGACGGCACCAATCCGCAGGCTCCCGAGACGTCGCGCCAGGAGAAGGCATCGACTGTCGAGGCCGCGCCGCCGCCAGATGTCATTGAGCCCGATCGAGAGTTGACGCCTGAGGAGGCTGAGCAGGCGCGCAAGAGGTATTTACTAACGCGTTTCTGGATCAGCGCGCGCGGTTACTGGGGCCGCGGCGGCCACAGGCTCGCTTGGCCGTGCTCAATCGGGCTATTGACCCTGATCGGTATCAATGTCGGCTTCCAGTATGGAATCAATGTCTGGAATCGCGCAATTTTTGACGCCATAGAGCAACACAACGCCCGCACCGTCTACTTTCTGAGCGCCGTATTCCTGCCACTCGTGCTCGGAAGCGTAGTCCTTGTCGTGGCACAAGTCTCTCTTCGTATGACGATTCAGCGCCGCTGGCGTTCCTGGCTCACCGCCGCAGTGATCGCGCGCTGGCTCGCCAACGGCCGTTACTACCAGTTGAACCTCATCGGCGGCGATCACAAGAACCCCGAGGCGCGCATCGCGGAGGATTTGCGGATTGCCACCGAATCCCCTGTCGATTTTATCGCTGGCGTCATATCTGCATTTTTGTCGGCCTCGACCTTCATCGTGGTGCTCTGGACCATCGGCGGGGCTCTCACTCTGACGATCGCAGGTTCGACCATCACTGTTCCCGCCTTCCTCGTCGTCACTGCGGTACTCTACGCTGCGATCACGTCCAGCTCGATAGCGGTCATCGGCCGCAATTTCGTCCAGGTCTCTGAGGTCAAAAATCAGGCGGAAGCCGAGTTTCGCTACATGCTGACGCACGTGCGGGAAAACGGCGAGAGTATCGCGTTGCTCGGCGGTGAAGAGGAAGAGCGCAACGATGTCGACAAGACGTTCGCCAATGTCCTTAAGCAATGGGCGCTCCTTGCACGCCAGCACATGCGCACAACGCTTGTGTCGCAGGGGTCGAGCCTGTTTGCGCCAGTCGTGCCGATTTTGCTTTGCGCTCCAAAGTTCCTCGAGGGCAGTATGACTCTTGGAGAGGTCATGCAGGCTGCCTCTGCCTTCGCCATCGTTCAGAGTGCGTTCGGATGGTTGGTTGACAACTACCCCCGTCTTGCCGATTGGAACGCCTGCGCACGGCGCATTGCTTCGCTGATGATGTCGCTCGACGGGCTCGAGCGCGCAGAACAGAGCAACGCCTTGGGACGCATCAATCGCGGTGAAACTGAAGGCGATGCGATGCTGAGCCTAAACGATCTGTCGGTGTCGCTCGACGACGGCACCGCCGTGGTCAAGGAAACCCAGGTTGTGATCGAACCAGGCGAGTGGGTGCTCGTAGCGGGAGAATCCGGTTCAGGCAAGAGCACGCTGGTGCGGGCCATCGCAGGTCTTTGGCCATGGGGTGGCGGCAGCGTCAATTTCCACGCCGACAGACGACTGTTCATGTTACCGCAACGGTCTTATATCCCTTCCGGTACGCTTCGCCGCGCAGTCGCCTATCCCAGTGCCGAGGATAGCTGGACGCTCGATAAGATCAAGGCGGCCCTCGACAAGGTGGGACTCGATTATTTGAAGGACAAGGTCGAGGAAGACGCGCCCTGGGACCATACGTTGTCGGGTGGCGAAAAGCAGCGGCTCGCATTTGCGCGTCTCCTGCTACACAATCCCGATATCATCGTGCTGGATGAAGCAACGTCAGCACTCGATGAGAAGAGCCAGGACAAGATGATGGAGATGATGATCCACGAATTGCCGAAGGTCACCATTATAAGTGTAGCGCATCGAGCTGAGCTGGAAGCCTTCCATAGCCGCAAGATCACATTGGAGCGGCGCGAAGGCGGCGCAAAGCTTGTTAGTGATATCGATCTTGTCCAGCACAAGAAAAAACGGAACTTGCTTTTGCGCTTTTTGGAGAACCCGCGCCCCCGACCGAAAGGGAATACGACCTCGAGTAAAGCGGCGCTGCCCCAGAATAAAAATTGAAGTCCGCCTGGTCGGGGTTTCCGGAAGGACTTGCGCGAGCCTGCGTTAGAGATGGTCCTGTCGCAGGCACCACCAAGTTGCTCAAGATAGCTTCCTGGGCGTCTCCATCACGAGGCGAAACCATCGATCCACAGTTGAAAGTCCAACGACCTTTTCTGGCGGGGGCCAACTGGACGCCTGCCTTCAAGCTCTGCATCGGCAAACTAACAGATCGATGTGGGCTAGAATCATAAGAAGAAACAAATGGCTACATTCAGTTGTTCATCCACCTTAACCCCATCCAAACTCTGATCGGGCTTGAAAAGCTGGCAGAACCGACGACTGCTGCAATTGTCACTAGGATACTAGGCGAACCACGTTACCGCAGCGGTCGGAATGCGGCCCGCAGCTCGGCCGAGAAGAGTTCAGGCTCCTCCCACGCGGCAAAATGGCCACCTTTATTGACTTCGTGAAAATAACTGAGATTGCGATACGCACGCCGCGCCCATGTCTCCGGAGCTTGGTAGCTCTCACCTGGGAACACCGTGATCGCCACCGGCAGCGCAATTTCGCTCGTTTTCTCTCCGGCTGCCAAAACGGGACTGCGACCGCCGCCATACTCCCAGTAGAGGCGGGCCGACGAGACGGCGCTGTTCGTCAACCAATAGAGCGTGATGTCGTCGAGCACCTCGTCTGGCGACTTTTCCGGGTCGCTGTCCTTGTAGGTCCAACGTGTGAAACCTGGATGCCCGAGCATCCACGCCGCAAGACCTGCGGGTGAATCTGTCAGCCCATATCCGACGGTTTGCGGACGGGTGCCCATCATCGTGGCATAGGACCTGTTGCCCATCTTGGCAGCCGTGCTGAGCGTCTCGAAAGTCGTACGCTCCTTCTCGGTGAGGCCATCAGGCGCGGGGCCGCCCACGGCGAGAATGACGGCGATCTCAGGTGGGACAACGGCAGGCAGGTTGATGTGGATGCCCAGCAAGCCAGCGGGAGCCAGTCGCGCCATCGCGCTTGAGACTGGAGAACCCCAGTCCCCGCCTTGGGCAACGTAACGCTTGTAGCCGAGGCGCTTCATCAGCTCGGCCCAGATACGCGCCGTGTGATCTGGGCTCCATCCGGTCGTCGTGGGTTTGCCGGAAAAGCCATAGCCGGGCATCGATGGAGCAACAACATCGAAGGCGTCCTCAGCACTTCCGCCATGTGCGGTCGGATCGGTGAGCGGACCAATGGCTTTCAGAATTTCGAACACCGAGCCCGGCCAACCGTGGGTGACGATCACAGGCATCGCGTTGGGATGGATCGAGCGAACGTGAATGAAGTGAACGTCGAGACCCTCGATCTCGGTCATGTATTGCGGGAAGGAGTTCAGCTTCGCTTCGGCCTTCCTCCAGTCATAATCGGTGCCCCAATACTCAACGAAAGGCCTGAGTTTTGAAAGCTGAATTCCCTGCGACTGATCGGCGACCGTCTCCTGATCGGGCCAACGCGTCATCTGAATGCGGCGGCGAAGGTCCATGAGGTCTTCGCCTGCAGCGTTGGCGCGGAACGGCCGGATCGCATCTTCCGTAGCGGCCGATGCGAGGTTGGGGGCCAAAACAGTAGCCGTTCCTGCTGCGACCAGACCGATTGCCGCAGACGCGATCAACGTTCGCCTGCCTTGATCAACGATGTCATGCTGATTTTTTGAAGCGGGCTTTTTGGTGGATATGGTCATAGTTTTATCTCCTCTGAACAAAGCGTCTTTGGCAGGGCAGGGAGCAGCTCTGTCGGGACGTGGATTCTTCCTCGCTTCCCGTCGCACCATCCAGGTGTGATGATGTACAATCGCACATCTCGAATTCGAGGGGATGCCTCGGCCGAGGCTGTAGGGCCCCAAGTGCAAACTCAAGACTTGCAGCTTTGTCGCGGGAAAAGAACCGAACAAAAACCCCTGAACCGGCCGTAGCGGGATCCAAATCCTGGCGCACGACAGCCGTTGCTCACTAGCTCTTCAGAAAGGCCAGCAGAGCAGCGTTGGTCGGCGCCGCCTTGGTTATGGGCATGTTTTTGATTCCTCTCTTGAATTGAAAGTCCAACGCTGCTGACAGAATCATTCCACGGCTAATGGGAATCTCGGGTGAAAACAGCCTCGGGCCAGGCTTTATGATATCTTAGGCAAATTCGCGATTGTTCAAGCCCACACGCACAGTCAGACGATCGGATTTCCATTCGGGCCCTTTGCGTCGCTCTCCACGTTCCATGCGGCTCCGTCACTTGTCCGACGCTTGTCACCATCATCAAGGCCTACGGCCTCAGACTTCGTCCAGAAAAGAGCCTCCGTCGAGATTCCGGAAGAGAAAGGCCCGTTGAAACGGCCGCTTCTTTTGTGTCAATTGTGCATGCCACGGAAAACGGAGGGTGTTGTGGCCTGCGTTCCTGCTTCAGAGTTTCAGAAAAACTTCGGCAAGTAGCATGAAGAGATGCACTAAGGTCCCATCGAGATCACAAAGTACGGCAGACCAACAGCATATTTGGTGTCTTCAGAAATGTTTCATCAGCTCTGGCAGCGATTCAGGGGTTCGCTTTCGCAGAAGCTTTATCGGAGAGCGATGTGAACCTGATCATGCAGGCTCGCGTGGAGACTGATGCAACATACGATTTGGAGGACATTGCGAAGATCGACGAGAGTTATGATCAACCCTCTTTGAAGCGTTGAATCTATGAAAATGCCCGCTTGGCCGCCCGTAGGTCACGTCTTCGCGTATAAATATCTATGGTCGAGCAACGGGAAGGTCGAACACTTTCAAGAAGGTCCGATACGAAAATATTCGCTTGATCTGACGGGACAGTCCGGCTGCCGTTAGTCTGGCCTGCGCCTCCTGGGCGAGGACAGGTCGGTCCCCTCGATATCGAGTATGACATTCGGAACCAACACGCACATTGAAATAGAACCTCGGCATCAGGCCTCTCATCGCCATCGCGATGGCGACTGCCTGTTCCGGGCCGGCAGTCAGCAATCGGGCGTATTCGACTGCTTCAGCTAAACGCAACTTGGATTGGCCGCGTTGCTCCACAACCACACACATCAACCGATTGGGCATCGCGCTTCGGTCACGGCAAAATGCTGCGCGCTGCGATGATCCAGTCAACTGCGGCGGAAATGTCGTCCATCGTTGCAGTTGGCGCAGGCTTGAAAAGGTTCTCGTCACCGAGACGATACTTGCCTGTGCGCACCAGTACTGCCTCGGAAAGTCCGGCCCTCAAAGCGCCAGCGATATCGGTCTCCGCATCGTCACCCACCATCACGGCCTCCATTTTCGAACAATTCATGCTGGTGAGCGCCGACAGGAAGAACTGAGGCGAGGGCTTTCCCAGGACAATAGCAGCCTTTCGGCTGGCAAACTCCAGGGCCGTGACGAATGCTCCCGCATCGAGACTACGTTTTCCGTCAACATCTTGGAAGGTCCGGTTCGACGCGAGCGCCAGGAATTCTGCACCCTCGATCAACTCTCGAAACGCCCTGTTCAAAGTCTGGTAATTGAAAACCTCACCCGCATCGCCAACAACAAGAGCCTTGCCCTGGCCGCCGACCAGATCGTGGAAGTCCGCCACCAAATCAGGGTCAACCAAAAGGCACGGCGTCCGATTGTGTTGACCAAGCCACTCTCGTGCTGCTTGGGCGGGGGTGAAGAGCTCGCTCCTTGTGACAGAAAGCCCAAACCCATCAAGCCGATCAAGAACAGCCTGCTTGTTTGAGCGTGTCGTGTTGCTCACGAACCGGATGGGAAGGCCAACCTCCCGCAAGCGGGCAACCGCGTCTGTTGCGCCCGGTATAACCTTTCCGCCATCATAGATGACGCCAGCAAGATCCAGAAGCACACCGCTGATCATCGAGGCAGAATGAACCCGGAAGCGTCATGCGTCAAATTCTTCAAAGCGAAGTTCCAGCTTATTCGTCGTCCGTGCTTCCCGTTCTTTCGCCGGTATCAATCCTCACTCGCGGCGGAGCGTGGCTTACGCGCAAGCTCTTCATTCTCCCGACGTGTCGGCCTCCGTGCAGTTCATTTCCGCTGTTGGAAATACCAGCCACATCGCATCGTGTCCCATAGGACCTTGAGATTGTCAGCACAGGTCTTTCCGGTTCGCCGATCCTGCGCGAATTCGTAGCTCACTTTCTGCCGGTCATGCAGATCGACAAGGCCAGAACGCTGCACAGCGGAAAGATGGACGAAGACGTCCGTCGATTTATCATCGGGAGGAATGAAGCCGCAGCCCTTATCCTGAATGAACCATTTCACAGTGCCGGTTGCCAACGTGTTGTCCTCTCGTCGATGGCCTTGCCAAAAACTGGGGGGAGGCCCCGAGCCTGACAACAAGCAGTAGCCGAGGTCTTGAACGATCGACGCCATTTTCAATGCGCCATCACCGAGCATTTGTGAGGGCCTCACAAAGGAGCTGCTGACGAATATTGTTTACCCAACGCTGAAGTCAATCTGATGCGGCCGCCGCAAGTCCTTAGTGATCATGACCACATCGCTGTTTCTGAATGGCGGCGGCATGAACATCATCGGCTGGGCGAAGACAGATCTGGGGCTGAATTTGCGTGGAACATACATCCCGCCCAGAGATTACTATGGCATGCAGCTTTCTAAGGAGAGGCACAATGAAACTTGTTCCCATAGCCGCCAGCGCTGCGGCGTTTCTTTCGTGCATTACGTTTTCAAGCCTGTCTGCCAACGCCCAGGGTATCGATATCGAAATAGGAAAACATGGCATTCGTCCGGTGATACGGGACGACGAGCCTCGCGATGGCTGCGCACCAGGGGAAGCGATTGCGGCCGCTCGAGAGGAAGGATTTCATCATCCCAGAATCGTCAGAGCAACCGACCGTCGGATCATCGTTGAAGGAATGACCGATAGTGGGCTCGACCGTATCAGTTTTGCGAATGTTCCAGGTTGCCCCGAACGCTAGTACAGATAAGCGCGTGCCCCGCCATCAGGGTAAGCCCGCCCTGCCAAGCAAGACGCAACGTGGCCGCGAGCGCAATGGACTGTGCTGCCCTTCCGATTGCCTTCAACGGCAAGCCAAGCGCGACAATGCTTTCGTCGACAATCTCGAAGCGACACCGCTTGGCGTTTGTCCCGTTATTCGCCCATGGCAGCGTTGCCGATATTCCGGCCAGACTCCAGCATATGGTTGAGGGTCCGAGCGTGCGTTCCATATTGCATCTGTAGATGAGGAGGATGCATGTTCAACGGCTTCCAATTGGAAATGATCGACGTCGGCCCAGGTGAACTTCGCGTCCGTCACGGGGGTTCCGGGCCGCCGCTTTTTCTCCTGCATGGTCATCCTCGCACGCATATGACCTGGGGACAGGTCGCAGATTTGCTGTCGCCGCTCTTCACGGTCGTCTGCCCGGATCTGCGCGGTTTCGGTCGCTCGTTTCAGCCCCTAGAGAGCAGCGGTCACGCAGGGTCTTCCAAACGTACCAAGGCGCAGGACTGTGTTGGGCTGATGAGAGGTCTCGGCCATAGGCGGTTTGCCGTCGCGGGGCACGACCGTGGCAGCTATGTGGCGTTTCGGATGGCGATGGAGCATCCGGAGGCCGTCACGAAACTCGCCGTGATCGACAGCGTGCCCATTCTGGAAGCGCTTGAGCGCGCTGACGAGACGTTTGCGCGGCTATAGTGGCACTGGTTCTTCTTCGCGACGCCGGACAAGCCTGAACGAGCCATCTCGGCGAACCCTTCAGCGTGGTATGGCGAGCTGAAACCGGACCAGATGGGTGCTGAGGCGTTTCAGGATCTACTGGACGTTATCCATGATCCGGCGGTCGTGCATGGAATGGTGGAAGACTATCGGGCAGGACTGACGGCGGATCGCCAGCATGACCTTGAAGACAGACTGGCGGGGAGGCGGGTGCAATGTCCGACCCTCTGCCTGTGGTCGACGAAGGACGATATCGAGGAGCTGTACGGCAACCCGATCGATGTCTGGCGATCCTGGGTTAGCGAGATCGATGGGCACGGTATCGACAGCGGCCATCATGTCGCCGAGGAAAATCCGGTGGCATTGGCCGAGGCCTTGAAGTCGTTCTTGAGGTGAGGGGGAAATCGCGGACGGATAGGTGGAGTGCTCGTCTGCCGTCTCGTTGGCCATGGCGGGAGAACCGAAAAACCGCCATGTTCACCATCCCTTTCGCGTCGGCTTGACACGCCCGCGATTTCGAAAGGAGAACCGCGATGCGCACCGCCGTTCCAGACGCCGTCGTCCGCGCCGACTGTTAGATCCCACCTTGCGTTGTGCATCACTGTCGCGACTATCGGGCATCTCATTGGCGCGAACGCTATGGAAGATCTCGAATCTGAGCTTGATGCAGCTATCAATTGGGCTGCAAATTGGGAACATGAGAGGCATTCGCACGTTGATCGGTCAGAGGCGCAAAGACTGTTCGAAATAGGAGCAATGCGGTGAAGACGTTTGCAACCATTTTCTTGACTGCGTCCATGACGCTGGGATCGGCGCTGGTGATATCAACGCCCGCATCTGCAGTGCCGGGCGCTCGCTTCGAGATTGCCCCGGTATCTGACGTCATCCAAGTGCGCCAGGATGGAAAGCCTGCCGGCTGGAACGGGCACGGCCGCCATGATGATTGGTATTGGCGACATCACCGACACTACGACCGTCACGATTGGCACCGGGATCGGTGGGATCATCACCACGATCGCTACTGGGATCAAGGGGGGTACCGTGATCGTTACTGGGATCAACACTATCGGCGGCATAGCGGCGTGACGATCGAGTTCTGACGCTGAGACAAGACAGAGAACTCGTGGGGCGTCATGTCCTTGGCCAGACGACATGGCAATGGGATTAGCCCTCAGCTCAAGCTCATATTTGTGTGGTCTGAGTGATAACGTATCTGGATGGGCCCCACCTGACCGGATACGCAGAGCATTGCTCTGCAGAGGCTGGCGCAGATCCCCCCCGGAGCATCGCCAGCCTCTCCATTGAAGGCTTGGCAATGAAAGGCCAATTTCGATCTTTACTCTGTCAGCGTTTTGTTGATCGGTTGGTCTGTGTATCTCCCCAATTGAGACCCGGTGGCACCCCTCCTAGCATACGCCGAGGCGGTCGCCACATTATACTGGGCTGAGGCGGATGCCGATGGGATATCCCCGTCCAGCATCGTTCGCGACAATGAGGATGCGATGAAATCTCACTCGTCATCCATCTCTCCTCGTTCTGACACGAGGGGTCAGTTCTTCACTTCGTTAGGGCAATTCCTCGCTTCGCTTGACACGCCCGGAGACAAAGCGCTGCGGCTTCGAACAACCGGAACGGTTCGCGCGCAGAATCGTTGAGCGAGATGGCTTCTACGAGGTTTCGTGTCATGGAAAACCGGAGAACCTTTCGCCCAGTCAGCGTCGAGGTTGGGGCGCGCTACAGGATCGTCACAACGGTCATGGATGTCGGCAAGTTGCTGCTGCTGGACGAGTGGCCCGATCATAGGCGCGCGTGGTGGCGAACGGAAATGGCGGTCCTCGACGCCTCCAACGATGCTGCGGAGCCGGAAGAGGTGCGCAGCACTTTCCTGGTCGCTGCGGACGAGGCCCACCTGCAATGTCTGGCATAAAGGCGGCCAGGCGCGCTGAGGTCGGGGCCTGCGGCGAGTGCTGACCAGGCGCAGTCTGGATGCTGGGAACCACGCCTGGCCCTCTAGCGCTCAGGGTCTCTGTTTGTTCAAACCCTGACCGCTGAATTAACCGTCAAATCGCGCAGTGGTTCCAAGTCGAGAGAGCGGTATGGCGTCGCCGGCAAATTCAATTTCGAGGGCCTTCAACAGGCGCTCCGGACTATCGTTGCCATCGTTGTAGAGGGTGATTGCCAGCGATATCAAATAGTCGTCCGGGTCGTCATGTCTTCGAATGCACCATGCCGTCAGCGCCTCAAGGACAACCTCTGGGTCGGCATGGAAAACTCCTTCAGAAAGGCCAGCCATCGCAGCCCCACTTGCCGAGCGGATGATACGCTCAACTAGCGCTCGCAAGACATTCTAGGCCTTAAAAAGTGCGATTCAACTGCTTATTCGATACCGCACGGTTCGCCGTTCCTGTTGGCGGTAGGCATGGGGTGGCTAATGACCGCCGCGTCTGGTGTGAGAAATGCCGCCTTTCGCAGCAGGGACGCAAAATGAGGAACGCCTTTGTTTTCTCACCACCATTGTGGCTGGTTCCGACGCTCGGCTTTGTCGAAACAGGCCGCCGACTTCAAGACGCTGATGAACTATGCGACCGGTTGAGCCTTGAGGACATTGTGAGAAGCGCAACGGTTACCCTTCAGTGATCTGTCCGGAGGGAGGCTATGATTCTCTCGTGCCTCTTTGACCGCACCGCGCCTATCGCCTGGTCAGGTTCGAGCCGGCGGCTACGTTAGTGACCACCTCCGCGGCGGTCATCTCGATGAACGGCTCAATTTTTTTGACTTCAGCGCGACGACAGGTTGCGGTCGTGGTCAATGCCCCGACGCCGCCTCTATGTCGTCTCTCCGAAGCTCATCGATCGCATCCAGGGCTTCGCCGGCCGACCAGCCAGCCCTCAATGCCGCAGCAACCATCCGGACTTCTACCTCCTGCTCAAGTCTCAGGTAGAGAGATTCCAGCGCCTCCTTTGCGGTAACGACGTGGTCGTCAGGTGCTGCCACCTCCGAAATCCGTGCGAATACCATGATGTCTCCTTTCGCCATCAGGTTGAGATGATCCGTTTCGAGAAATCGCCGCCTGAAAACTCGGTCTTGTTGCCAGCAGACGAAAACCGGCGACATGGTCTCAGGCACAAGTGAGCGCAATTTCATGACCGGCGACAGATAACTTCGCCTTCAACACCAACTAGGGTAGCTTTGGATCGAGTCAACGAGGTATCTACAGCGCGCGATCATCAGGGAGTGCATGATCGCCGGGATTGCTGCGGCGGGCGAGGGGACAGCATCAAGGAAGACGGCGATCGCTCACGGACGAGCAGTGCGCCGAAGCCTTCAGCGCCCTCCTTCAGGATTCTTTGGCATCGGCGCAGCTCGCTACTTGCTATAACGTGCAACCACTATGCCGACATCTTCAGGCTCGCCGATTATGCGAACGTTCTTAACAGGCCGGACCCTGCCCTCAATCGGATGAGGCACTTTGTCGGCACCTATGGAATCGAATAGTAAAATTGCTGGTGCAAAGAGCTTGCCGCGATGAAAGGATCGTTGCATCACCGGGAAAGGCGATGGCCACGGAATTCGAATTCCGCCGCCATCAAAATTCGCTGCTTGGCGATCGCTGCGATGGTCTCTTCGCCCGTCTTACGATCGCGCTGTCAGATGTTGCGACCGAGGATGACGCCGCGCGCTCCGCCACGGAGAGTCCAGGAGGCAAATCAATGTCCGGCAAGCTCGTGCGCTGAGTGAGCGATTCTTGATTCCAGCGACATCGGCGCGGACATTCGACTTTGGGATAGGCTGACTGCGACTTCAAAATCAAAAATCTACCAAGAAAGCGGGTGCGAGAAGTGCTTTGCTTCCCTTGTTGGTCGAAGATGGCCAAAAGCCATGCATGCCCGCAGGTCGCAACCTGAACCTTCATCCTCGCCGCCTCTCCACTTGGCGAGCCATGACGCAAAGCAATTCGAACATGATCGTAGCACCCACAATCGATGTCATGCCTCCGAGGTCAAACGGCGGAGACACTTCCACGACATCGGCTCCGACCAGGGTCAGTCCATCTAGCAGGCGAACGAGCTGCTGTGCCTCTCTTGTCGTGAATCCTCCGATTTCCGGAGTGCCTGTCCCCGGTGCCATTGACGGATCGATGGAATCTATATCGAACGTGACGTAGGTCGGCTCGTCTCCGACAATATCACGTGCCTCCGCCATGACCGCCTCAGCTCCGCGCGCGAGGAATTCCTCAATGTAGATGATCCGGATGCGCTGGGCCTGTGCCCAGTTATGCTCATCCGGAGAATAGATGGAACCACGGATGCCGATCTGCACAACGCGATGAGGATCAAGTAGCCCTTCCTCGATGGCGCGACGGAAAGGTGTTCCATGCGTGTAGTGATTGTTTCCGAAATAGGTGTCATTCGTATCGGAATGGGCGTCGAAATGGATAAGGCCGACCGGTGCCGCTTTGGCGACTGCGCGCAGCACCGGAAGCGTTGTGAGATGATCCCCGCCGATGGAAAGCGGAAGTGCACCCTTGGCGACGATGTCAGCAATGCCGGCTTCAATCAGTTCCAGGCCGTTGAGAAGATCGATCGGGTTGACCGCAACGTCGCCAACATCGGCAATGTTCGCAATTTTAAATGGCTCAGTCTTAAAGACATGGTGGGTGCTTCGCATGAGGCTGGAGTAGTTTCTAACCTCGCGGGGGCCGTGGCGCGCACCGGCACGGTTGGTCGTTCCCCCATCCCACGGTATTCCGACGAGCGCGATATCCAGCCCCTCAGCCGACGCGATGGCGGGCAGGCGCATGAAAGTCGCATGCCCTGCAAACCGCGGCACCTTGGCAGCATCGACTGGCTGATGGAATGTCTCGTTCATGGCCGGAATCCTTTGTGTTTTTTTCGATCATAGCGAAAGGGCCTGTGGTGAACAGTCGCCGGCGTCCGCCATATTCCCGTTGCCTCGAAGATTACGGGTGATCGGATGAAATCCGTTTCACCCCCAGTTTTCGGAACTAATCTGACCTGGGCGCCCCGTCGGCATTGAGCTGTTTCGGCGGGGCTGCCGGGGCAGTCGCCAATATTGAGGAACCGGTGACGGCCGCCTCGTTCGGCTGCGATTTCATAAGCCACCACGCCGAAGCGGCCAGCCCAATCACGACAACTCCGAAGACCACCCACCCACTCCTCGTGCTCTTATATGGAGTTGTACGGATATCGAGCTGTCTCTTTCCTAGCGGCATGTCGTCACCTCATTTGCCAAGAACTGGAAGCGAGAAAAGAAGTTCCGTTAGCTACGGGCGGATCCTGATACGCGTCAGCGTCTAGACTGGAGAGGGAGCCGCGCCGTCAGGTCGCCTAACACCGAGGCTGAATCCATTGCTCCTCAGCTCGATCTAATATTCGTATGATTTGCCTTGGATTGTATCCGGTTTTCCCACCTCACCGGGTACGCAGGGCTGTGCTCTGCGGAGGCTGGCGGCACCGTGCCCGGAGCGTCGCCAGCCCCCCATTGCATCAGAGACAAGCTGCGGTGCATGTCATCCACGTTCAGTTCGAACCGGCCGCACCGACGTCACTCGTAATCCCCCAAGCTGGAACATCGTCTGCGCCATAGTATCCGGAGCCCGGTGCGGTGGCCTGTGGAACTTCTCCTTACTTTGACGGTTCATTGCTCAGGTACAGGGAGAAAGCTCATGAAGGACTCTGGCAGCGGAATCGGAGAAACAATACCTGTCGGCGTGATTGACACTGCGAGCGGCACCGTTGGTGTGCCAGAGCGGCAGACGATGCGAGAGGAGGTCCGCTCGATGAGAGAGCAGGTTGTCGCTACACGCGAGGCACTGGCAAATCTCGGACGGTCTGGCGGCAACAGTCTAGCGGCGAACGCCACAAAGGTCAGCCGGGAGACGGGAAGGATCCTGTCAAATAATAGATTGATCGCAACCGTCGTTGTCGTCTCGTTGATCGGGCTGTTGGTGGCGACGACCCGCCGATCAAAGGCCAACGATCCCGCCGATCGGTTGGCGGCAGTTGCCACGGACCTACGGCAGCGGCTTGACGATCTGAGGCGGGCGGCGACGTGGAAAAACCTGGGGCGGCTTTGACATTCCGTCAATAAATGCGATCTAAAGAGCGGTCTACCGCCACGCGTCAGGCAACACAAAAGAAAGGCTGCCCCGGCCTTCGGGGCGGCTCGAATGCAAAGTCGCGAAAGTTCGTTAGACGGCGGCTCCGCTAGGGAAGCCATGAAGCCCACCGAGCAACCACAAGACAATGAGAATAATGAGAACCAGGGCCAGGACCCCGCCAAGTCCCCTGCCGCCGTAGCTGCCATGGGCGTAGTACCCGCCACCGCCACCAAAGATTATAAGTATGCCCATCGATATCCCTTGTCGAAATTCAGTGCAAGTCAAAGGACTTGCAGATGTTTCTTACAAATTGGAGTTAGCGCCCTGGGTCGAAACGTCAACGTTCAGTACCGTCGCGCGTTTGGCATGGCTGGTGGATGCCAAGGGGCTTGCAAGCCAAGTCTCTGGAGATGTTGTGATCACCGGAGCCGATGGGAAACAAGGCTGAAATCCTGGCTTCAATGCGAAAGGAACAGGCAATGGCAAAGAATACGATTTGCGTTTGGTACGACAAGGATGCAGAGGCTGCCGCCCGCTTCTACGCCGAGACCTTTCCCGACAGCGTGGTGAGTGCCGTCCATCGTGCACCCAGTGACTATCCGGCCGGCAAGGAGGGCGACGTGTTGACGGTCGAATTCACGGTTGCGGGCATTCCTTGTATCGGGCTCAACGGGGGGTCGGCGTTCAAGCACAACGAAGCCTTCTCGTTCCAGATCGCCACTGACGATCAGGCAGAAACCGACCGCTACTGGAATGCCATCGTCGGCAATGGCGGCGAGGAGAGCGTATGCGGCTGGTGCAAAGACAAGTGGGGGGTTTCCTGGCAGATCACTCCGCGCGTCCTGACTGACGCGATCGCGGCCGGCGGCGCCGAAGCAAAGCGCGCATTCGATGCTATGATGGACATGGGGAAAATCGACGTCGCCGCGATCGAAGCGGCGCGTCGTGGTTGACGAGAAAGGCTCCCTGCTGCACGGCGACGCAGACGGCTTCTTCGTCTTGCCCGGCGCGCGAACCGGGGAAGGCTTAGCCCACTGAACGGATGTCTCGCGCGACGTTGCTCAAATCATTGTTAAGCTGGTGATCCCGGCGTTCAAACGTGCAGACCACGGCGTGCGAAGCACTTCAATGATCACTATGATTTGTAGCGCTGGCCAATTGGCAGCCCGCATTGGTCCTTTATAGCAGAGCAGTAATCACCCCCGCCCTTTGCCGTGGCGTGCGTGCTCCCCAGATTGCGGCCTGAAGGGGACATTCCCAGGGACTTTAGGTTTCGGAACCATTCCTTGAATTCAGATGTTTCCTCTCGACCAAACCAGGAGAGGTTAGATGAAGACGATGACATGCCGCGCACCCGGCGTCGGGCCATCTGCTACGTTGAAGGATTACGGCATTCGACGCAAAATACGGAGTTCTACGACCGCCGCGGTGGTCGCATGGCGCGCAGTTGCCATCGGGGCTTCAGATAAATCTCCGAACGAGAAAAGGCCCGTCATGCGGGTTGAAACATTTATCGCTAACGGTGGCCAGCAATGCCACATTTAGGTTAGTGGCTGGGAGTTCTACGGCCGCTTTGTTGATCTGATGGTCCGCGCGTCTCCCTCAGCAGGACCCAGTGGCGGCCCTATCCTGGCGTGCGCCGATGTGGTCACCCCTTGGAGCCGGAAGAGGTCCGCAGCGTGGTCGCCGCGGACGAGGCCCATCTGCACTATCTGGCATAAAGGGGCCGGGCCTGCAGCGATGGTGCTCGTGCGGTCGAGTGAGCGGATGATTTGCCGAGTTCGAGCGAAACCGCAGACTCCGTGAGTTTTTCCATCCACATGCATCTTTTCTCTGCCACCTGCGTTGATCCATCAGGTGCCGAAACAGGGAGCCTGCAGGAGATAACGATGCGCCAGAGCAAGAGACACGACCGTGGAAACATCGTCAACCTGGGCGAGGAAGATCGCGACGAGCGTATTGAAGAAGGAGATCTCCCGTTCGCGGATGCGCCTGCGACGGCCTCCGAGATCGCCTTGCGGGAACTGGCCGAAGAGAAGGAGAAGCTTCGAAGGGAAGTTGCGCTGCTTCGCTATCGTCTCGCCTCTATCGCGGAAGACAAGGCAGCATCGATTAGTTCGAGTGCGATGGCTCTCGACAGAACCGCGCGCAACCAGCTCGGAGAATTCCCCTGGCTGAAACTTGCAGCAGCCTTTGGAGCCGTTTTTGTCGCTACCCACTTGCTTCGGCTGGCATTGATTGAGGCGACGTTTGACGCTGGCCGCCGCGGCTTTTGATGGCTGTGCCTCGGCGTACTCATGCCGCTGCGAGAAGGGCCCAGCCGACGTCGCTCGTTGGCTGACGTCAGGTCAGTGGAAAAGAAAGTCGGAACACTGCACCATGCTCCGAGGTGAGGGCGTATTCTCCTCGCAGTTGCGTCACGAACGCTGCGATAAGCTTCGATCCGGCCCCTTTGGTACAATCTCCCACGACACCGGGGCCATCGTCTCTTATCGTGAGAATGGCGCAATTGTCATCCGTCCGTGCCAGCAACACCGTCAGAACGCCGTTGCCCCGTTCCCTGAACGCGTATTTGAAGCTGTTCGAGACAACCTCGTTGATAATCATCCCGAGCGGCAGCGCGTGGTCGCGGTCCACCTCGACGTGGTCGAGCCGAAGGTCAATGTCAATTTCGCCCGGATAGGACGCGGCAATGTCCCAGATAAGATGTTCCGCATAGGGTGCGACATCAACCCGGTCGAACTGGTCGGTCCGGTAGATCTGTTCGTGGACGGCCACCATTGCTGCGATGCGTCTGTCCATGTCCTCGCGCGCCTCCTTTGGGATTGGCTGAAGTCGGACGAGTGAAGACACTGCCTGCAGGTTGTTCTTTACTCGGTGATGGATCTCTCGAAACAGGAAGTTGTTGCGCTCCAGAGCCTGCTCAAGCTCGAGGTTCCGCCTCGCATACCGCTGCAGAAGAAATGACCCCCGAGAATGCCCCCGCAAGCAAGAGCACAATCACCGGAAGCGCAAAGGCGAGTTGGATAACCAGCGTCGACCAGAAGAGTTGAAGCGAATACCCCCTTTCCATTCCCGCCACTGCAACCAGCGGCCAGTGCTCGACCTTCCAGTATCCGATGACGCGCGCGATGCCGTCTGCGGGGGAATGATCGCTATGGTAAACTCCATGCGCGGCTTTGGGATACGCGTTGAATAGTGCCGACTGCCGCATGTCGAGCGAGTCGGGCACGCTTGGGTAGCGCGCCACCAGCAAGCCATCCTCGCGCACGATGGACACTGTTGAGCTTGGGCCAAGCGACATCGTCGCCCAGGGCTCATCCATCTTGCTGGTAGGAATGGCAATGGTGGCCACCCCGCGGAGGCCATCGCTTCGCTCAATTCTTCGCGCGACCACAAATACGGACCGGTGACTGACGCGCTCCACAAGCTGAGGGGAAATGTCGATTGCGGCCCCGGCCTTCAGGCGCTTGAAATATTCGCGATCGGAGACATTCACCAATTCCGCATGTGGATAGCTCGAAAAACGCAGGCGCCCATCTTGATCGTAAACGGAATATTGGAATCCTTCAGGAAGGCCGCCGACCGCTTGGCCGATGTCTGCGATCGCGTCCGCCGCCATCTCGATAGGTCTGTCGGCCAGTGCCGCGTCGATACGGCGGAGGGCCTGGTCGCTCGCTTCCATCATCCACTCGGCGTGCGCGGCAACGACATGGGCGGAGGACTGGGCCTGGGCCTCTGCCGAGGCTACGACCGAGGCGTAGTTCTGCCATGACATCAGTCCAGCGATGGTGCAGACCGCGACGAGGACTATGCCCGTGATTGTCGGTGCCGACGCCGGGTGTCTCAGCGTGCGACGCCATTTTCGGAGAAACGTTTCGCCTATGCCTACCCCAGACGCACTGCATATGTTCTATTCAGGATCAGGCACACTGACAACTGTCAACTGACTACCCGAAAAAGATGCTCGCCTGGCTGCGACCAGCGCCGATCTGCATCCGCTCGAGGACCTCCTGCCGGGCTTCGGCGTCTGCCGAGACGAGCGCTTTCACGACTGGGAAGGATGCGCGCGCCTCCGGAGGACGTCTTCTGAACCCTTCAGTGTCCTCGCAAATCCAACGTATGTCGACAGCTCGACCGCGGGCAGATTGCACCGCGCCTTCAGGAACGCCTTCGCTTCCGATGCCGGAACGATCTTCATCAGCTTCTCGACCTCGGTTGCCATCTGCAGGACACGGTCGGTCATCTGCTCCTGGAGCTTCAGGATGCGGTTCCGGGCGTCGAAAAGCGCCTGCGGCTTGATGTCGATTTCGGCCATGCGGAGTGTCCCCTTTCAAGACGTTCATACCACATCGGATCTTTCAGGGCCGGTAATCGGAACGGTAAAATGTAAACGATCTCAGAGGATTCGGGCGGGTTCCTGTAGTGAACAGATCCGCAACCGCTTGTGTTCAGATCGCCACGGAACAGGAGGCTTCGCAACGGCGTTCACAATCGATTTCGAATTATTTGAGCTACGACCAGATCCTCGCACCCGAAAGTCTCCGGGTGGCGGGAGAGGTCGGGTTCGGCGAACCCTTTGATCATCGTCGGGAGGAGCAGAATGCTGTTCATGGATACGGGAGAGGAGACCTTTACTGCAGAGGGCAGCATTGCTCTAAAAGCCACCCGCCGGTATTACGATTGGCGCTGCGCGCGCCGAACACGCAGCCACCATGGGCAGATAAGCCAGAGACCGGAAAGTATGATTGCGGTTGCCAACGATAGGATGTCAGCAAGCATCGGGCTTCCGCTGATCTTTGCAGTCACGACTTGGATATCTGCGGTCAGGCCTAAGGCCAAAAACACCGTTGCGACAAGCACGAAGCGGCTGGCGACTCGATAGAATTCTGGAGCCTCGCCACCGTTATAGACGATGCGGTGGTAGGCGGCCGGAGCCATCAACAGCATTGCGGAAACCGCGACGAAAACAAGTGCGGCGCCGTGCAGTGCTTTCGCTGATGGCGGTAGCTCCGCAAAGCCGGTCGTCAGCACAATGGCAAATTGAAAGCCGAGCAGCGCCTGTGCTCCTGGCAACACCACGCGCGCCTCTGTCAGCACATAATCGATCTTGGCAGCAGTCGGCGTCTTTTCATCCGAAGTTGACATGATGGGTTCTGCTCTTTTATCGCGCAACAGCAAGGGCCCGTACCACAGGCCAAGTGCGACGGCGCCGCCCGTTGCGCCGACAACGGTACCTATTGGTGCACCGAGTGCGCGGCTGGCCGCAAGGCCGAGATCCAGAGCCATGGCGAGCGCAAACGGTGCAAGCGTGACCATGGCGATCCGGGAGATGTAGTCGTTGATGCCCAGTGTCGCCTCTCCGTGCTCGACGATTCGATGGCGCGCGCTCGGTGCTACAAGAAGGCCCACGACAATCACTATGGCGCCAAGAACTACTATTTCAATGTTTTTTTCCTGCGGGCTTAGCGCGTCGAATGCGTTTTGAAATGGCGCGTGGAACTGAAAACCGAGCAAGATCTGCGCGCCCATCATCAGCATTCGTGATTCATCCAGGGCCGTCTTCGTTCGCTCGGTAAGCAACATTCCTTTCCCTCACTGTCGGAAATAATTCCCGCCCGATCCGGAGTGTTCCGGTTGGCGGGATGCGGCGAGCCTAAACGATACGTCAAAGCCATTCGTTGCTGAATGTTAGAGTAGCAACGGACACTGCGTTGCCGCTCTCATCTCTGACTGTGATAGAAATGACCGCTCGGTCTGAATCGGGTAGCTCATCACGAGCGACATCAAGTAGGATTCTTGCTAGTTCTTTGGACACCCGCGCGCGCGACGGAAGTGCAATACCCTGTTCGTCCCTTATTGGCCCGTCACCATTGTGCAAGTCGAAAAAATATCTGCTCATCGCGCCAGTCCTTCCGATCTATGCAAAAGGTCCAGGGAGAAAATTTGTTCCGTTCCAGGCTGTGGTAACCGCGCGATCCCGAAGAAACTAAGCCAGGCGAGACCTGTCAGTATCGGTCACTTCCACCCTAGCTTCGACGGCAGCAGTGGTGCTCGAGGTTGCCCTCATGTTGTCAAAGGCCTTCCGCACGCGCCCGTCTCAAGGACCACATCGCCGAGCTTTTCAGTCACACCTCCGCACGGATTGCACGGAAGTCGCCGGCTGCCTTCATGACGGGCAGCAGAGTTTCCAGAGGCCTGTCGTTCAGACAGCGGAAGGCAATCGTGAAGAACTCGCCCGCACGCGCATGAATTGAAAGCAGGAAAGACAAGCCCAACGGCGATGATATGAGATGTTGTGATTTGTATAGATTCGGAGGCAACAACGTGTCCTCGGCAGAGGCGTCACAACATAATAGCCAGTTCTTATGTTGCGACGATGCCGCAGGTCCGACGATGGAACCAACCTAACAGCTCATCGTTTAGCGAGCGCTGACGTCTGCGTGTTTAGCGGATCGTTGGCAGAAGCTCTCGAAGAATTGGCTTCCAAAATGATCGCCTTGCTGGATCTGAAATTTCTTCGGTGCAATGTGGGCAAGTTGCCGCCTGTTTGCACAACGCGGCCTCGGTTCGCTCAGCGGATGCAAAGCATATTGCTCAGCGGAGCTCGCAAACAAGTTTTCGGCGAGCGGCACGTTTCCGATCAAATCCGACGCGTTCAACGTACGCCGAGGATTTGCGGAGCAAGGCCATAGCATGAAGACCGTGCAGCCTGGGGATAGGACGCTGGTCCTCAACACGGTGCGCAACCGCAAGATGGCGAAGTCTGTACAGTCCTTTGTTCGGGGAAGCACCGATCAATTCTATCAATGGCTCCAGACGTCCGGTCCCCGAGCACTCCCCCAAGGCCCCAACGTCTGGATATGCGGGGACTGCCACGTTGGCAATCTTGGGCCCGTCGCGAGCAAGAGCGGCAAGCTCGCCATCCAGATTCGTGACTTCGATCAGACCGTTATTGGCAATCCGGCCCATGATCTTATTCGGCTCGCGCTTTCGCTCGCGATGGCGGCCCGGAGCTCTGATCTACCGGGCATCACGACGGCGCTGATGCTTGAGAGAATAATGGACGGGTATGGCAGTGCCTTCTCTCCTATGATGGATGAGGAGGCGTTTGACGACGCAGCCATTGTGCCAGACACTGTCAAGCTTGTTATGCATGAGGCAAATCGCAATCCATGGAGACGCCTTGCTGATGGCCAGGTCGATGGCGACAAACCTGTGCTGCCGTTGGGCGCGCGGTTCTGGCCACTGACGCCCAACGAGCGAAGTGCAATCGATGCCCTGATCTGTGCGGAAGAAGTTCGACGGCTGGCAACCTGCCTGCGGTCTCGCGACAACGACGCGGAAGTGAGGCTCCTCGACGCAGCATATTGGCGCAAAGGCTGCAGCTCGCTTGGCCGGCTTCGGATTGCAGCCCTTGTCAGCGTGGACAAGGGGAAGCACAAGCAGCACTGCCTGCTGGACATCAAGGAAGCCGTAAAGCCAACCGCTCCGCAGGCCGCCGGGGCGATGATGCCCCCCAATGAAGCCGAGCGGGTTGTTGCCGGAGGCCAAAAGCTGTCGCCGTTTCTTGGCGGTCGAATGCTTGCGACAGGGCTGCTTGGCAAACCTGTTTTCGTTCGCGAGTTGCTACCCCAGGACCTCAAGCTGGAGATCGAATCCTTGACGCGAGACGAGGCCCTGAACATTGCTGAATATCTGGCCCACATCGTAGGGCTCGCACACTCTCGACAAATGGCGGCGATTGACCGGCACACATGGCCAGCGGAGCTCCAGCGCAATCGGCCTCGGTCTCTGGAATCGCCATTCTGGCTTTGGAACGCTGTGGTGGAACTGGTCGGACTTCACGAGGCGGCCTATCTGCAGCATTGTCGGTGGAACGCTTTGGAGGAGACTGTCAGAGCCAACGAAGTGATTGTTTAGGGTTGGGGAATTGCACCCTCTAGTCCATTGCTCACTCGCCTCAAGGGCGCTCGGCTTTAGAAATACGCCGTCGCGGCGTCGTAGATGCTACTCCGTCCGGTATCGATCCACCAAATGGTAGATCAGCGTCTCAGACCCTCTTGAAGACGACGTCAGGTCGTCTGGCGGCATTCTGCTCCAAGGCGTATCGTCGACAATGACAAAGTCGGAGACAGGCCACTGTGTAACTTGCGGCCCGGAACTGCAGCCCTGCGACGGAGTTATCGCGTCATGAACGAGATGATCTCTAAAGACGGATTTTCAGCGGCAGCGGCGGATGCGAAACTTGCATCCAGTTTGGTCTACGTCCCAGGGCTGGAGATCGGAACCACGAGAAAGCAGGGAAAGAACGGCTTTCTCTACTACATGCCAGACGGGCGGCGGATTACCGACGCCACCGAAATTGCACGCCTCAATGCCTTGGCAATTCCCCCGGCCTATAAGAATGTCGTCATCTCGACCAATCCACTGTCGCACCTTCAGGCGATCGGGACCGACGCCCGCGGGCGCCGTCAGTACCGTTATCATGCAGACTGGCGTGCCGAGCGTGGGCGTGCCAAGTTCGAGCGGCTGGCGGACTTCGCGCATCGCCTCCCGGATCTGCGGGAGAGGGTGGATATCGACCTTCGCTCACCGGGCCTCACCATGGACAAGGCACTTGCGACCGTCGTGTGGATGCTCGACAACCTGTACATCCGCATTGGAAACGCCGCCTACGCCGAGGCCAATAAATCCTACGGCCTGTCGACGCTCAGAAGCCGCCACGTCAAGGTCGAAGGCAGTAGCGTCAAGTTCCGGTTCAAGGGCAAGTCCGGCAAGGAATGGAACCTGGCCCATAGCGACCGCCGCATCGCCAGCGTCGTGCGAAAGCTGCAGGAACTGCCTGGCCAGCATCTTTTCCAATACGTCTGCGAGGAAGGCGGCTGCCGACATATCTCGTCCAGCGATGTGAATTCCTACATCCGCGAGGTGACAGGTCAGGACTTCAGCTCGCGTCAATTCCGGACCTGGGGCGCGACCTGCATGGCGGTCAAGGTTCTCGCGCCTTTGGAGACAGCAGCGTCCGAAAGGGCGGTTGCGCGTCAACTCAACGAAGCGATCGACCACGTTGCGGCGAAGCTCGTCAACACTCGCTCGGTCTGCCGGGCGTCCTATATTCACCCTGCGGTGTTCGAGGACTTTCGCGCTGGAAAGCTCCGCGACGTCTTGAAGATAAAGACAACAAGCGAGCGGCTCCTGCAATGGATGGACGAGGAGGAGATCCGTGTTTTCCGCTGGCTGAAAAAGCGCGCGGCGACCGTCGATCCTACTACGGACGACAGCAAGGAGACAGTCACGTGAACGCTGCGAACTTGGGGCTAGAAGGCCCTATTATGGCCGTCGCGGCGATCTCCGAGACCCTCGTCGCGAAGGGCCGTCACGCATGAATCTGGCCGCGGCCCTGGTTCAACCGGAAAAGAACTGTCGAGAACTACGCCGACCATGAGCCTTCGGTTTCCAACCGCGCAGCCATGGCGGCGGATCTCCTGGCAGTTATTGGTCTTAGGCCTTGTCCACCACCTTCTTGATCGCGTCCTTGGCCTGTCCCTTGGCCAGCTGGGCGTCGCCCTTGGCTTCCTGAACCATTCCCTTGGCCTGCATCTCGTCATTTCCCACAGCCTTACCGATGCCCTGACGAGCCTTGCCTGCGAGTTCGTTGGCCTTGCCGGAAACCTTGTCTGCTGTACTACCCATGACTTTTCCTCCGTTATTGAAACCTGATTGTTTCATAGAGACGACAACGGATAATCCGATCAGTCGTTCCGTGAACGACATCCAGAGCATAAGCCGTCGGTTACCGGGTATGCTCGTGGACACTCTCGCGGCGGAAATGGCACACAGAGTGCAGGGAACGCAAACGCGTCACCGACGTTACGCGGATGTCAGCAACGTCGCTGAGGCCACTAGGGATTTCACTCCGCAAATGATACAGAAGAAGAGCTTCTTTTCCACCTTCGCCAGCACGGTCTCGGATTGGTCGGGCAAACCCATGACCTTTGTGGTGGCGTTTTTACTGGTTTTGGCATGGGCGGTCACCGGACCGGTGTTCAACTACTCCGAGACATGGCAACTCGTCATCAACACCAGCACGACGATTGTAACCTTCCTGATGGTCTTCGTACTGCAAAACAGCCAGAACCGAGATGGAAAGGCACTTCAGGCCAAGCTCGATGAACTCATTCTGACAAGCCAAGCGTCGAACAAGTACGTCGGCGCGGAGAAGCTTGATGAGAAGGAATTGCTGGCGATGAGCAAAGATCTTGAAAGAGAGGCAGTTGTGCTTGAAGGAAAGGCTGAGGCCAAGGCGACGTCTCGCCGCCGTGCGGCCGCGCCAAAGACATCCTGATTAGTGAGGCTTCGCCTCGGCCATCTGGCGATGGACGGCGCGAAGCTCTTCAAGGCTTTCGTTTTCAAGTCGATGGGAGCCGATCAAGTGGTTTCCAGCGTTGCTGGACCTGATGAGCTCGTCCAGCTTCGTCTGGATCGCTAACATATTGACCGCACGGGCATGTTGTAGCAGCAGAAGCACCAGAAAGACGGAGACAGTCGCAATAAGATTGGTCAACAGGAACCATCTAACCGGAAATTTCAGCCAGGCTCCGATCCCGATCCAGACGCCCGTTCCAACCGCGAGAGATGACAGCACGATCGTACTCCCGACCAGTCTCGCAGTCTGATGGGATGCCCTGTGGAAATGAGCCTTTGCGCGATTTGATGGTTTTTGATCGCTCATCGTTTTATAAGGCCGTAGCAAGGAAATTGTTCCTGTAGGTGGGTAAAGTTGTGCACGGGCCGGTCATCGATTTGACGTCGAGGCTGACTATCCCCATTGAGCGTTCCATCCCGTCAGTCCATTTTTGGTTCGCTCGCTCCACGTGCTTTGAGTGCCGACAACTGCCATCTTCCTGACGATCTCGTCGCCAGGAGCCAAGAATGCAGTCTATACTCTATGGCGGAGGTCGCGCCGCGTACCTCATGCAGACCGCCACTAGTCTGGATCCGTCCAGAAGTCCCGCTCGGCCGGACGGATGCAATAATGCTCATTCGGGAAGTGGACGTTTCCATCGGTCGTCGTGGTATTCCCTAGAGTGATCTGGAGGGACTGCGTGAATATCACCTTGGTGATGGACTTCGGATCTATACCGGACGTTGCGATTCTGGGCACGCTTCCCGTAGCGATCATGAGCGACAGTTCCGGTGCAAGCCTTGTCGCTATACCCAATAGATGGGCGGCGCGAATATCGGAGGTTCATGCCAAATGGTCGGGAAGGCTCTGATTTTCAAGGTTCGCCTTGAATGATTGGACGTCTAAGATGGCCGCCATCGGCGCACAGGTGCTATCGGGGCTTCAAAAAAATCTCCGGCACAGGAAAAGGCCCGTCATCTGGCGTTGAAACGTTTAGCGCTCCAGGTGGTCCTGCAACTCCACAACTAGGTTAGGGGCTAGACTATTTGCTCGGGTTAACAGGCGTGCCAGATATGGTAAGTCCGCCTGCTTTCGCAAGCGGACTGCCGTTGTTCAAAGCGCGGGCATATCGTCGCGTTCACGACCCCCGATCACAGCAGCAACTGCTGCAATGAACGCACCGATCAGCAGCGACAATGTCCCGAACAGAGCAAGTTTGGCGCCAGCTTTGCGGGCTGCATCCGCCGCTTGTTGAGCCTTTGCCTTGGCGTCGTCGACACTCTTGAGAACCGTGTCGACCCGGGTCTTGGCGTCGGCGTCGGACAGGCCGGTCTTCGCAGAGACGAGCTGTGTCAGGTAGGCGCGGTCATCCGGGGACACGCTGCCGGAGACCGCACTATTGGCAAGGATCGTGGCGACTTGCGCTGCTGAGGTGTCGGCAACGTTCGTATTTGCCGGCGGCTTCCGCGGATCGGCAGGACGCAGCAGGCTGTCGACGAAGTAGGAGCTCCCCGCAACGCCGTCGCTAGCTCTGGACATTGCCACGGAGGCCGCGCCAGACGTCACGGTCGAAGCGGCCTGGACGCCGGCACCCAAGATCGACGAAAGGGCCGAACCAAGAAGACCGACGACAACCAACGTCGCCAATGCCCAGGTGAGCAGGCCGTGTGCCGTGTCGCGGAAATAGACCTCGTCCGTGTGCACGGACACCCATTTTGTCCGGAGGCGGCCGGTCAGGTAGCCGCCGACCCCAGCCGACAGCCACTGGACAATGATCAGCCAAACCGCAGCCGAGATCGAAACGGTGGCGGCGGCAGCACTTTGCGACGACCAAGGCGACACCATGGTGAGGCCCAGCCCGGAGCCCAGCAGGGTCAGGATCAAGGTCACCCCGGCAGCGGCGAGCGCCCCGGCGATAATCGGTGCCCAATTCACGCCGGAAGCAGATGATTCAGGAGCAGCGGAGAGCCCCACGTTTGAGCCGATTGTTGTCATGATACGCTCCTATCGAACAAAGAGCATGATGAGGATGATGATCGGGATTGGAATGCCCAACAACCAGAGAAGAATGCCGCGACCCATGAAAGCCTCCTATGTTTAGAATGGTTGGATGTAGTTTTCTGTTAACGACATGGGCCCCTGACTTTGACGTCAGGGGCCTATTTTGTCAGACGCCCGGCTGGCGATAGCGACCGCGCTCCCGCTCGATGGCCTCCGGACCATATGGATCAAGGGTATCGTCGAACTTGATCCAGCCCTGGGCGGCATACGCCTTACGACGTTCGGCCGGATCGACCCAGTTTGAACGCTTGAGAATGACCTCGGCATTGGGTGCGACAGCGTCCTCGACCTTCGCCGTGACCAGCGTGCCGCCGCGACGGACGCCTTCGGCATAGACATGCGCATCGGCTTCAGGAACACCGGCATCGGTGAGGGCTCCGATGAGACCACCGGCGGCACCGCCAGCGACAGCGCCGGCAACCGCACCAACGGCCGTCGCCGCAAGCCAGCCAGCCGCGACGACAGGGCCCACGCCTGGGATTGCCATCATGCCAAGACCCGTGAGCAGACCGCCTGCGCCGCCAACGACTGCGCCAAGGCCGGCGCCCGCACCTGCACCATCGGCTGCGCCCGAGTGATCCTTGTGGCGATCTTCGGCATTGTTTGAGACGATACTGATCTGATCTGAGGGCACACCCGATCTCTCAAGTGTCCTAACTGCAGTCTCGGCATCGTTGTAGTCGTCGAAAAGTCCGGTAACTGTTTTCATGATGGTTCTCCAGAAGGGATAGTGTCGGGCTCGTAGCGATCACATCGCGACGATGTTGCCCTGATAGTCGAGGGCGACCGAAACGGGCTTGCCGTCCTTCGTGGCGGTTGACCGCCAGACGCCCTGGTCATCGAGCTTGAGCGCGGTGACGGCGCTGTAACCGGCCTTCTCGATCCGTTCCTTGGCTTGTGCTTCGGTAAAACTATTGTGGCCAGCGACGGGTGCCGTCGGGTTCTTGGTATCAGGGGTGGCGACGGCCGGAGTATTGGCGTCGGTCGACGGGGTCGTGGATGTCTGGGCGACAGCCGTCAGCGCTGACGCTCCAAGGAGCGCCGCGGCGAACATAATCGTTCTCATTGTGTTTCCTCACGTTGTCGGATCTTCTTTACAGATCCGTGAGCCTAGAACCGTGAAGGCGGCAATTTGTTCCAGTTGGGCGGAGTTGCGATCTCGATGCGCTCACAAGGGAAGCCGCCACACTCAGAAGTTCGATTCGCCATGTCGAAAAGAGCCTCGAAACGGAGACGCTTCCTGAGGGTTCGCGCGGTGGGAAGCCTTTACGCCAGTGCGGGAAAACAGCTCCCGGACACGGTCGTGAGGACATTCGAACAGGTCCGGATCTTCCACGAGTCGATCGTAAGCAACCGTCGCCATCATCTAGGCGAGGAGCTCGACCAGAACAAAACCCGTCTGGGGGAGATCCGCGCCGATATCACCCTGAAGGGGGAGCGGTGGGAAGGGCTGCTGCTGGAACTGCAGGGCGCAGGGGTGTTCAGCGATCTCGCAAGCCTCCAGACGGCCCAGTCCAAGATGGAAGCGAGACTCTTCGATTTGGAGAGGCGCCTGAATGCTGCGATCCAGGCGGAAAATGACAAGACAGAACTGAAGTCGAACGAGGCACCGCTGCTCTGGAGGCTGCAGAACGACCTTTCCGAACGGACGCCGCCCATCGGCGCGGCGGTCCTGGCGGTCAACGAGGCCCTGAAGCCGCTCTATTCCGACCGGTATGGCGCGCTCGAGATCAACGCGGCACCTGCGGGCCTGCAGTTCAACGTCCACATTGAGGGCGATAAGTCGGGCGGCATTTCCAATATGGAAATCGACTACGCATTGCTGAAGATCGCAACGCTCCGTCTTGGCGGCCCAAGGCTGTTCGTCCACGACAGCCATTTGTTCGACGGCGTCGATGCGAGGCAGGTCGCTACGTCAATTGAACTTGGAGCTCGCTTGGCAGAGCGGCTTGGCGTCCAGTATCTCGTCCTGATGAACTCGGACGAATATGCCAAGCTCAAGTTCCCGAAAGACTTCGACGTCGCCGCTGCGATCCTCGACGTCAGGATCGATGACCCCGATGAAGGAGGCCTTTTCGGATTTAGGTTCGGCTAATGCCTCTTCCTCGTCCTTTCGGCAATGCGCCGCGGTTTCGACAGTTGGTGCTGATTGTTCGTCAAACCTGTCGTCTTTCAGTTCCCATCCATTTCCGGGCAACCAACCTTGTGGCCCTTGTCGTGTCGGTCCGAACAACCCACCAATTGTGAGTGCGCGCTGCAGCATGTCGCGATGAGTGATGGGCTGATGTCGGCCGCTAGGCCGCGCACTCGCTCGTTTTTTCGGACCCTTATTTTGTTCGCAACCACGGCGCCGAAAGCTTCTGGTGCACTTTCAACTGGAGATTGTTGATATCGCCGAGATAATTGATTGGCTCCGCCGTGCCTATCAGCTTCACGACTTATGGCGCTTTGTCGGACTTGCCTCTCTGGTGTGCGTCTTCGTCGTTGGCGGACTTTGGGCTGCGGGTATTGATGTCAGCGACGACTGAGCTGTAGTGCGCCAATGTCGATGCGACATCTGTCATGGCGTCTTCCTGTCGAGAAGAGGGCTCTCGTCAACCGTCAGAGACGCCCAAAAGTTCCCTGTGATCGCTGTCGCGCCTGTAAGCAGACGCGGGAGAGCTGCCGGTCAGAGGACAGTGGAACTTCCGGCTTAGCTCGGTGTTGTTGTGCATCGCAGCAAAATGGAGAATTCCGATGATTCACGTCGCCTCACCAGCAAACGGCCCGACCTGGCTTCAATTCCTTTCAGATGGCGTTGATCAGTCTTCTGCACCGAACGCGTCCGGTGACACCGAGCCGCGCTTCAATCCGGCTTATACTCTTTTGCGCTCGGTTTCAGGCCGCAGCAGGCACGACGCGGCCGCCAGGTCGGTCGATCACTAGCCTCCCATCTCGTGCGCACCGGTCGACATGGCGACGTACCCCACCCCAACGGCCAAAGGCCACGGAGCATCCGTGAAGAGATCTCTATCCGACACCATCGCCCGGCTCGCCCGCTTGCGCGGAGGCCTGGACGCCTTCCCCGCACAGGGAAACAGGCTTTCTGCTCTGACATCATTCGGCTCAAATCCGGGTGCGCTCCACGCAAAATTTTACATCCCGTCGAACTTGAAGGCCCGCACTGCACTCGTCGTGGTGCTGCATGGCTGCACACAGAATGCAGCCGGCTATGACATCGGATCTGGATGGTCGCTGCTTGCGGACGAATTCGGCTTCGCGATTCTGTTTCCCGAGCAGACACGAGCGAACAATGCAAATCTCTGCTTCAACTGGTTCGTTCCACAGGACACAAGGCGAGACAGCGGTGAAGCAATGTCGATCCGACAGATGATCGACGCCGTTGCCTCGATGATAGACATCGACCGAAAGCAGATATTCATCACAGGGCTTTCGGCTGGCGGGGCGATGGCGAATGCGATGCTCGTGCTCTATCCCCAGGTGTTCGCCGGCGGCGCCATCATTGCAGGGCTTCCGTTCGGTTCCGCTACAACAATCCCCGAGGCCTTCGACCGCATGCGCGGCCATGGCATGCCCACGTCCGCGGAGCTTCAGTCCCGGCTTCGATCGGCCTCCCCTCACGGGGGGGCCTGGCCGACGGTTTCGATCTGGCAGGGAACGGCCGACAATACGGTAGTCCCAGCCAACGCCGACGCGCTTGTCGAGCAATGGCGTGCTGTCCATGACGTGGATTCATTGCCAACGTCTGTCGAGACCGTCGACGGTCACCTTCGAAAAATGTGGAAGGATTCGCAGGGCCTCGATCTGATCGAAGTATGGAGCATTTCCGGCATGGGGCATGGCACCCCACTTGACGCCGGCGATGGCTATGGTCGCGTCGGGCCGTACATGCTGGACGAAGGAATTTCTTCGACGCGGCATATCGCGCGGTCTTGGGGGATTACGCCATCGTTCGAAAAAGAAGGCCGTGAGGCACGGCAGAGGGTTGCTGACGATACAACAATGGACGGCTCTCTTCTTCACTCCGGCGAAGCACGCCGGCAAGGCATTCAGAAGGTCATCGAAGACGCCCTGAGATCCGCTGGCTTGATGCGGTGAAATTTGCGGGGCGCAGCGAGCCGTTGCGCCGACCAGCCGATCCGCAAGGCACGCGGGGCGTTTGCTTGGCTCAAGTGAGCAGTCTGATACATCGTAGACTAGCGTCGCCGAGGAGGTAACTGGGCCTCTAGGCTGGAAGCGAAGGTCGGCCGGCCTTCGCCCCTTAAGGCCGGATTCCACCGACCGCTTCAAGGCGTTCGCGTGTCAACAGGGCCGGCCTCCAGTTGCATGGCGCGCCGGAACCAATCTCGTCCCCATAGGTTCTGGGTAGTAACAATATGGAAATAGCATGGCACATACAGCTTTTGGACGGCGCGCTGTTCTCGTCGTTGAAGACGAACCCTTGCTGCCAAGGTTAGCGGTGGAGATCGTCCAGGACGCGGGACTGGAACCGCTCGAGGCGGCGAACTCGGACGAGGCCGTTCTCATTTTGGAAGCAAGAGACGATATCGCATCGTCTTCAGCGACATCGAGGTGGCAGGCCCGATGAATGGCTTGACGCTAGCGGACGCCGTTTGTAGTCGGTGGCCTCGAGATAGTCCTCGCGTCCCGTAGGGTTTTGGTCAACCAATTCGAAGTCCCTGATCGTGGCGTCGTTTTTCTTAGCCCACGATTTTGAAGTCGTGGTGTACACCCTTCGATTTGGCCGAATAGTTTGCAAGCACAATCTCAGAACGTAGGGGCTCCGACAATCAAGGACGACCCTGTGCCCAGATTGGGGTACTATGTCCGATCCAAGAGATAAAGCGACGGAAACCAGTGACAAGCAACCATGCAGTCGACACTCCCGAATGGGAACCCAGGCAGCTCCGCAATGCGATCAAGGCCGCGGGCGTTGCCCTGTGGACGTGGAATGTGGACGACGATAAGTTCTTGATGGATGCCAAGGGGTTTGAACTCTGGGATCTCTCTGACGACCACCTCCTCACGTTCGAGAGCCTCTCAGGTAAAATCCACCCCGCGGACCGCGACAGAGTGAGGGCGGCGTTCGTCGCGACCAGAGCAATCGTCGGCCCGTATGAAATCGACTTCCGCATATTGACGGAAGCCTCGGACGTTCGATGGATTTCTGCGCGGGGCCAAGGCGACGACGCTGGCATCATCGCTCGCAAGATGACTGGGATATTTCTGGACGTCACGGGGCGCAAGCAGGCCGAGGAGGGACACGAGCTTCTGGCGGGAGAAATGGGCCACCGGGTCAAGAACCTTCTGGCGCTTGCGGCCGGCCTGACAACGATCACCTCGCGCTCCACCAGTTCTAAAGAAGAGATGGCCCAGCAACTGACTCAGCGTCTGACAGCCCTCGGCCGGGCTCACGATCTTGTCCGGCCGCTCCCTGGCGGGCAGGGAAGCGCAGCGCTGCTTGGCGATCTGTTTACGGTTCTGCTTGCACCATACGATGATTCCGGCGCATTTGCGGGCCGTATCAGGATTGCCGTCCCACGTGTCGGTATTGGCGAGGCCGCGGCGACCAATCTTGCCCTGGTCATCCATGAGCTTGCCACGAACTCGTTGAAATACGGATCGTTGTCTGTCGCCACTGGCACGCTCGACGTCTCGGGAAATATGGCGGGTGACGATGTCGAGTTTGTCTGGACCGAACAAGGCGGCCCGGAGGCCGATCCACCGGAAGGGACCGGCGGATATGGGAGCAAGCTTCTTCGGCGGACCGTGGACGGACCTCTCGCCGGATCGATAGCCTACGAATGGACCAAGAGCGGAGTGCTCGTAACGCTTCGCATCAAGGGCGCTCGGCTTTCGAAGTAACCCCTTTGTGGTCTTAGATTCTAGTCCGTCGGGCATCTCTCCAACAACTGCTGAACCAGCGACTTAGGCCTTCTTGCCGGCGACGACGTTAGGCCGTCAGGCGGCGGTTCCTCCAAGCCATATCGTCGACAATGCTGGAGGTAGGCCATCTTATGCGTGGTGACGAGATAGACAACTCTGGTCCAAAAGCCAGGAAGGCGCGGCTAATGCACGCGATCAATGCCGCTGAAGTTCTTCCAGCCACGCCGAACGATCGGCGGAGTTCATCTGACGGGCATGACCCACGCCGACGACATGGGCGAGGGGCTCCGCCAACTCGTGTGTGAACGCGACATCTTGGCCACCGACATCCAACTTTCGGAAGGTGTCGGTGGACGAGCCGAGGTCGCCGCGAGCAGCCGCCGCACTTCGAAAGAGGATTTGAAGTCCGTCTAGGACCCAACCGGTTGAAGCGCAACCAGGGAGCCCTAGCTTGATACATATCGGAAAAGGAGCCGCCAATGAGGGAGAAGACCATCGAGCCGGATGTCGCCGTTCTTTCGGAGGCGCTTCAGCAATGGTACCGCTATTACGAGGTCCCACCGGGCGAGGCGGCTTCCGACACCCTGTGCGGCGCAGCGCTCAGACTGTACAACGAGGGGCATCGCACGGTCCAAGAGATCGCCACGATACTGATTGGAACCTACGTCGGAATATCTTCCACGCGCGTCAACGCGCCGACGTCCCAATTGGTGCATTAGACGACTTCGTTCCGACCGGTGACAACGCCGGGCTCCCGCAGTTGCCACAAGATCAAACGACGGAGATGATCATGCCGCCCCGCAAGTCCACCAAGACCACCACACTCGGCACAACCGCCACAAAAATCGGCGAACCCGTTCCAAAAGGAACTGTGGACAACAACACGGCTTCCCCTGGCATCCCGTCACAATCCGACATTGATGCCCGCCAAGCACTCGGTGCTCTGCGAAAGCAGGTCGACGTCCTCCGGCGGCAGGTCGCAGACGTGGCACAGGCGGTGAAGGGCGGTGCACGACAGGCCGCTCGGCAGACCGAAGCAACCGTGAAGCTCTATCCGGTATCTACGCTGGTGACGGTGGCAGCGGTCGCGGGAGCAGTCGCCTTCGCTGTTGCCGGACTACGTGCCGCCCCGCCGCGTTCCCGCTCTGACCGGGCGCTCGACGAGATGCGTGATCTCTACGATCGGATCCGTGGCCGCCTCTTATAAGATTTCGGGATTGCGACTGAACTGATTCTCCCTCACGCTTCGCAGATGCAAGCGAGGGGAAAACGCATGCTCGAACTCATCATACGAAACAGCCTGGACATCGTAGTTCGTACGGAACGTCTAATCGACAGGGCGAGACGGCTGATCGGAAGCGGCAGCCTAGACGACGTTGAGGCGTTCAGGGTCTTTAGAGAAATAGAGCGGCTGACCGACGTTGTCTTCGTCATGGACGAGGCGACGCGCCTGCTCCGACGGATGTTCGAGATGCGGCCGGAGATCGCCCGGCCGTATACGGTTCACGCAACGATGCAGTGAATACGGGCGCGGCATCTCTGCCACGCCTGATGGGACCGTCACTTGATCGGCGGCGACGCCTGGCCGAGTTTCACTGATGGTTCGCGACCCCAGACCCGAAGCTTGCCAAGTTCTGACACGAACGCCGAAACACCGTCTTCTCCGGGCAGGGCAAGGATGCCTTCGTCGAGAGCGTCAGCGATCCCGGCTTTCTCGAGCAGCGGCAGCGCCGACTGATCGTAGCCGATGTACTTGCAGTGCTGGAAAGCGTCGGCGACGAAGTCTCGCGTCGACGCCTCTTTCAACAGGTCGTCCATCGCCGCGATCGAAGTCAGCAGAGCGACTGCGTCAAAGAGGACCGACGGGCAGCCATCGATCATGTGATGCGCCTCGACCCACGTCCCGTCGGATGCCGCGACCCCGCCAATCTTGGGCGCGATCAGCTCGAATACCGCCTTCTCCTTGGTGATTGCCGTTATCAGGTCCTTCAGCAGCTTGGCGTCGACACCATCGGTAACGAGGATACCCAACTTGCGTCCCTCGAAGCGCTTCGGACCGTTCTCGACGATGCTGAGCGCCGGCGACGGCTCCAGATCCTGACGGGTCGGCATTGCGGCGTCCGCCGGTTTCGGCATCGACTGGAAGCCGAGCTTCTGGGCGACTGTTGTCGCCAGCGTTTCATCGACGTTCAAGAGATGAGAAACCATGCGCTCGCGGATCGCTGCTGTCTCGACCTTGCTTAGCTCGAACGTCAATGCCGCCGCGATGTGCCGCTGCTCGGGCGGCGTTTGGCTGATGTAGAACTGACGGGCCTGGCTGTAGTGGTCGGCGAAGCTCTCGGGACGCAGCCGGACCTTCGGCCCTTGTTCTTCGGAAGGAAAGTGACGGTAGCCCTGAACGGGCGACTCCCGCGGCCCTTCATTGAACGAATTCGGCTGGTAGTTCACCCGGCCAACCGGATTGCGCATCGCCATGTGCCCGTCCTGCTGGAAGCTGTGGTACGGACACTTGGGCGCATTGATCGGCAGCTGGGTGAAGTTCGGTCCGCCCAGGCGCTTCAACTGCGTATCGAGGTACGAGAAGTTTCGTCCTTGGAGGAGGGGATCGTTGCTGAAGTCGATGCCCGGCGGCACGTTCTGCGTCATGAATGCGACCTGCTCGGTTTCCACGAAGAAGTTGTCGGGCATCCGGTCAAGGACGAGGCGTCCGATCGGTTGGACCGGAAGGATTTCCTCCGGGATAAGCTTGGTCGGATCGAGGATGTCGAATTCGAAGCTGTCGGCGAAGTCTTGATCGAAGAGCTGGACACACAGCTCCCATTCGGGGAAGTTGCCCGACTGAATTGATTGCCAGAGATCACGCCGGTGGAAATCCGGATCAGCCCCGTTGATCTTGACCGCTTCGTTCCATGCGACCGACTGCAGGGCGAGCTTCGGCTTCCAATGGAATTTGACAAAGGTGGACACGTCCGCAGCGTTGACGAAACGGAACGTGTGGACGCCGAAGCCTTCCATGAAACGGAATGAGCGCGGGATCGCCCTATCGGACATCACCCACATGATCATGTGCATGCTTTCCGGCGTCAGACTGATGAAGTCCCAGAAATTGTCGTGGGCCGACTGTGCTTGCGGAAAGTCCCGGTCCGGGTCCGGCTTCACGGAGTGGATGACGTCTGGAAATTTGATGGCGTCTTGTATGAAGAAGACCGGCATGTTGTTGCCGACGAGGTCCCAGTTGCCTTCCTTCGTGTACATCTTCACAGCGAAGCCGCGGACGTCGCGGGCGAGATCCGCCGACCCCTTACTGCCGGCCACGGTCGAAAAACGGACGAAGACCGGGGTCTTCTCGCCAGGACGCTGGAGGAGGTCGGCGCGCGTGTAGGCCGCTAGCGATTCATAGGTCTCGAAAAAGCCATGCGCACCATAGCCGCGGGCATGCACGACCCGTTCGGGAATGCGCTCGTGGTCGAAGTGGAAGATCTTCTCGCGGAAATGGAAGTCATCGATAAGAGCCGGGCCTCGTGCCCCGAGGCGAAGCGTATTCTGGTCGTCGGCGACAGGGCCGCCCTGGGCGGTCGTCAGTACCGGCTGTCCGTCTTCAGCGAACTGATGAAGCTCGCCGCCTTCGCCTCGGTGAAGCTTCTGGTCATGAACAGTTGCGATGTCCGACGGTGTTACCTTCGTCGTCCTTTTGGCCATTGTATCGCCCCTTAGATACTGTGGTGCGCTGACAGGAAATGGGCCGTCCGGGCGGACGGCCTTCTTGTTGGACTGGAGCTGGTTCAAGCGGCCTTCTTGCCCTTGGCATTGGCAGAAGCTTGAGCGAGCTGCGTTAGTTTCTTGTCGGTGGCTTTCTCTTCGGCGAGGTTTGCCTGGAGAAGGGGAACAGCGTCCTTGAGGCCGAGCTGGTTTGCCCAGGCGATCAGCGTGCCGTAGCGGGCGATCTCGTAGTGCTCGACCGCCTGCGCCGAGGAAATCAGGCCAGCGTCGAGCGCGACGGAGTCCTTGAAGTCCTCCATGATTTCCTCGCTCTCGGCGATGATGCCCTGGATGGCCTCGCAGGTCTTGCCGCGAGCCGGCTTTCCGACAAGTTCGAACACCTGCTCAAGGCGCTCGATCTGGCCCTGCGTTTCGTCCCGGTGCTGCAGGAACCCAGCCTTGCCTTCTTCGGATTGGGCGGCGCGGGCCATTTTCGGAAGAGCCTTCAGGATCTGCTTCTCCGCGAAATAAATGTCCTTGAGCGTATCAAGGAAAAGGTCGTTCAGGGTCTTTTCGGCGGCCATGATGTCCTCCTATGGCGATTGTTTGGAACGCGCTGTCAACGTTGCTCGACGCCGCTTGTTCCGGCCCGCAACCGAATCGTCCGGTATGGGATGGACGATCTTCAGAGCTTGTCTTCTCACGCGCCTCCCGAAGGGTCAGGAACCTGGCCGTGACGGAGACGATGTTCCTTTCGAGCCACGGCGCCATGGCCAGCTCCTGCGCAAGGTTGGACGACATCGCGTTTGCGGCGGCGCCGTAGCGTCAGCTTCCGCGGCGGCGACCGGCGGATTGTGGACGGCCATCTCGCCGTTTTCGAGGGCGATGTCTGCGAGCGGGTTCTTCAAGATCTCGTCGCGCGTCATCGCATGATCCATCGCTGCCATCGACCTCAGGACGACAACATGTCCTTCATCCTAAAAATGGCCGCAGCCACGCTTGCGTCCGATGCCGCTGAGATCCTTCGTAAATTGAAGTCTAGGTCACTACACCAAAGGTCCGCCCTTTACGTGTCGCGCATTCGGGATACTTAACAGACCAGAGGGCTCCGATATTGAACGCCGAGGCTGCCATGACCGCTACCGTTGAGACCTTGCAGAGGCCCCTGATGGAAGGCCGTTACCGACTGTTGGTCGACGCCATCACCGACTATGCGATCTACATGCTGGACACCGAAGGCCATGTCAGCAGTTGGAATGCAGGCGCGCAGCGTTTGAAGGGCTACTCCGAGCGGGAAATCCTCGGTCAGCACTTCTCTAATTTCTACCTTCCCGAGGACAAGGTTTCAGGACTTCCGGCGAAGGCGCTGGCGACTGCGGCGTCGGTGGGCCGTTTCGAAAACGAGGGTTGGCACGTCCGCAAGGACGGGAACCGTTTCTGGGCGCACGTCGTCATCGATGCCATTCGCGACCCGAACGGACAGCTTCTGGGCTTTGCCAAGATCACCCGCGACCTGTCGGAACGCAGGGCCGCCGAGGCGGAGCTGAGGAAGAGCGAAGAACAGTTCAGGCTCCTTGTGCAGGGCGTCACGGACTACGCGATCTACATGCTCGATCCGACAGGCAACGTGTCGAGTTGGAACGCAGGCGCGCAGCGGATTAAGGGCTACCAGCCCGAAGAGATCATTGGGCAACATTTCTCCAGCTTCTACACCGAGGAGGACCGTGCCGACGAACTGCCGCGCAAGGCGCTGGAAACCGCCGCTGCCGAAGGACGCTTCGAAAAAGAAGGCTGGCGCATCCGCAAGGACGGGACACGTTTCTGGGCAAGCGTCATCATCGACGCCATCCGGAATGAGGAGGGCGAACTGCTAGGATTCGCCAAGGTCACCCGCGACATCACCGAAAAGAGGGAATCTCAGCGGGCACTGGACCAGGCTCGCGAGGAACTGTTCCAGGCGCAGAAGATGGAGGCCGTCGGCCAGCTCACCGGCGGCGTGGCCCACGACTTCAACAACCTCCTTATGGCGGTGCTCGGAAGTCTCGAGATCGCGCGGAGGCGGGCTCTAAGGGGGGAGGACGTCGTGCCCATGATCGACAACGCGATAAAAGGAGCGCAACGCGGTGCCGCCGTGACGCAGCGGCTGCTCGCCTTCTCCCGAAAACAGGAACTCGAGCTTCAGTCCGTCGACGTCGTCGACCTCGTCCGCGGCATGACCGAACTGCTTCAGCAATCAATCGGTCCGGAAATCGAGATCAGGACGAACTTTCCGCTCGTGCTGCCGAAGGTCCTGTCGGACCAGAACCAGCTCGAAAGCGCATTGCTCAACCTGGCCGTAAACGCGCGCGACGCCATGCCGGATGGTGGACAGATCACATTCGCGGCAGTGACGAGACAGATTGCAAACGGACAAATTCCGCAACTGAAAGCGGGCCGATATGTATGCCTTTCGGTCGAAGACCAGGGCGACGGCATGGATGCCACGACGCTCGAAGCCGCGACGACGCCATTCTTCACGACCAAGGGAATAGGCAAGGGCACAGGACTAGGATTATCGATGGTGCAGGGCCTGATGGCGCAGTCCGGCGGCAAGCTTGTGCTGAGGTCGGAGAAGGGCCGAGGAACAACCGCCGAACTTTGGCTTCCGGTAGCAACGGAAATGGAGACGCCGGACGCGATCGATATCCCACAGGTGGACGAGACGCCGGTCGCCGTTCGGCCGCTGACGGTCCTAGCCGTCGACGACGATCCGCTGGTCCTGATGAACACCGTGCTCATGCTGGAAGATCTCGGCCACACGCCAATCGAGGCCCAGTCGGCAGAAGAGGCGCTTCGTATGCTCGAGCAGACAGCGGGCATAGACCTCGTCGTCACCGATCATGCCATGCCGAAGATGACAGGCGTGCAGCTCGCCGAAGAAGTCGCCAAGCTGAGACCCGACCTCGGTCTTGTCCTCGCCACCGGCTACGCGGAACTTCCGTCTGATCAAGGCGTCGACCTCGTTCGGTTAACGAAGCCCTTCAGCCAGAAGCAGCTTGCCGCCGCATTGGCGAAGGCCACAAAGTCACCGCAACTAGACCGCGACAGAGAGACCTCATCTGGCTGCTAACGTCGGGCTCCTGCAGTCGCTGACAGAGCGCGAACCGAAGTCAAGGTGCCGGCAACGTCTCAATTTTGAAATCTCAACGCGATCGCTTCAGAAAACTGAGGATTTTCCGATGTCCGATGCAGTTGCGGCGCTCTTACACCGACGCTTCCAGGACCATCAATCGGAACCTACTGGCATGCTAGCCCGGTCTTCGCCTCGGCCGGCTCGGGCTTCGTTAGAAAGGCCAGGTGTCATTCCATGTCCCCTCACAGCGACACCTGGCCGCCCCGCTCACGGATCAATCTCGCGCTCGTTCGCCTATAGTGGTGACGGTCTCAGTCCAGCGGTTTCCTTCCGCGCTTGGCGTCATGGCGGCCAAATTGAATGCCATGCGCCGCCCTTACCAACTCCAAAAGTTTGCGTTCGTCTCTTACCCCTTCCCGATATAGGAGGATGGTCAGGGCCGCGAGGTGATTGGCTTCTTCCGAGCCGGGAGCAAATTTCTGGTCGTCACAAGCTCTGTTGTGGACCCTTTGGCATAAGGCGAGATCTCGTGATTCGAGGGGCTCGTCAGTTGGCCTTATGCTCCCATCTTTCATCGCTTCATCCTCCAAGTGGAACGACAAAGGAAGAAGATAATTCCAGATTTTTCGGACTTCAATAGCCCTAAGGGCTACCACAAAAATCACCAATTTCCGTCGAGCTGCGCCGAACCGGTTAGATGGCGCGGAATAAGATCATCGCCGGATAGCTGATCGCGGCCAGGACAATCAGCAGCGAGATGCCAGCCTTCAGCAACTTGATACGGCGCGCTCGCGCGCCGCTCCAATCGCAATTCACGCCTTCCCCCCAATGCTTCCTCGCAGCGCACATGCTAGCGTTCCGCTTCGCGGTTCCAAGGGGCTGCGCGACGTTTCACACATTAAATCAATCAGGAGATACATATGGGCACATTACGAGCATCCAATCGGCAGGCCTTGGCAATTGCCAGCGACAACGTGGTACGACGTTCGCAATCGTATTGCGCTTCGGAGATGACGGCGGGTCTTATTTTCACCAGCAATTATTGACGAGTCTCAAAATCGCCATAGCTAGTGGAATGTAGCTTGCCCTTTTCAGAGGTCATCCATGCCAGCGACCTCCCTAGAATCGCCTTTGTCGGTCCGATTTGTTTCCGCCTGGAATAGCCAATCGCTTGCGAGACGATTTATGTTGGCGGGAAGCCTTGTCTCGCTTTTCGCCATGGTCGTAGTGGGGGTATTTGTCACCAACCTTATCGAGGACGCCGTCACGCGCAACTCTGCGGCAACGACGGCGCTTTACGTCGATAGCGTTGTCGCGCCACTGCTTCCGGACATGCAGACGACGCAGGTTCTTGACGATGCGGTCGCCCGTGCGCTGGATGAGACCCTCGGCCAGGGCGCGCTCGGTGCACGCCTGATGTCGTTTCGGCTATGGCGTGGAGACGGCACCATCCTTTATTCCAACGATAAGGAGATGGTCGGAAAGCGCTTCGCGGTCAGTCCAAATCTCAAGTTGGCGTTTTCCGGATCGATGGTTGCAAAGTTCAATCGATTGGACGATAGCCAGGATACGAAAGAAAGGGCGAGCGGCAAGCCGCTTTTGGAGATTTACAATCCGGTTCTGCAGCCCTGGTCGGGCAAGGTTGTCGCCGTTGCCGAATTTTACGAGGTCGCCGAAGGTTTTCAGCGCAGCCTTCAAGAGGCAAGAATTCGAAGCTGGGTGGTGGTTGCGACCTTTACCCTTGTGTTCTTTCTCATCCTCTCTGCCATTGTGTTTCGGGGCAGTCGGACGATCGAGAGCCAGCGGTCAGCTCTGAAACAGCGCATCGGTGAGTTGTCAGCGCTCCTTGAGCAAAACGAAGCGCTCCGTTCCCATGTTCAGCGGGCGTCGCAACGAGCGACAGCCACGAATGAAAGCTATTTGCGGCGTCTCGGCGCTGATCTGCATGACGGCCCAGCGCAACTGATTGCTTACGCAGCACTGAGGATCGACAGCGACGTGCTGGTCAATCCGAAAACGTCCGCAAAGCTGCGCCGGGCGGAACTCTCGTCAATCAAATCCAGTCTCGACGATGCGATGGCAGAGATTAGAAGCATCTGCAGCGGGTTGGTGCTGCCGCAGATCGAGGCCGCAAGCCTGACCGAGATCTTGGATCGCGTTGTGCGAGCACATCAACAACGGACTGGCACCTGCGTGTCACTGTCCAATTTAAAGCAGCCGCCGTCCTTAACGCCGTCTGGGAAAATATGCGTCTATCGTTTCGTGCAGGAGGCCCTCAACAATGCCTTCCGCCACGGCGGGGGCCTGGGACAGGAAGTCAAAGCCATTGCCGACGATCGATACGTTGCGATCGAAGTGAGTGACAAGGGCGACGGGTTCGATCCAGATGAATTGCGCCCTTCGAGCCTAGGTCTGGCAGGCCTGCGAGAACGCATCGAATCCCTTGGCGGAGCGTTCGAAATAAGGACCTCCTGTCATGGAACGACGGTGAGAATGTCGCTGGGAGCCTCAGAGATGGAAAAGGCATGACAGCAGAGATAAGTCTGGCGGTAATTGACGACCACCCGCTCTTCCGGGAGGGAGTCATACGCAGCCTTTTGGAAATAGGAGGCTTTGTCATCCTGGGTGATGGGGGCACGAGGGACGACGCGGTGCGGATCACTGAGACGCTCAGGCCAGACGTTGTGTTGATGGATATCTCGATGCCTGGAGGCGGGGTGGAAGCCATTCAACTCATTCTGGACCGCGTTCCTGATCAGAAGATCATTATGCTGACGGTGTCGGAAACGGCCGACGACGTGACGCGGGCCCTCAACCATGGCGCAAAGGGATATGCGCTCAAGGGTGTCGGGTCACGAACGCTTGCAGAGATAATCCATATCGTTGCATCGGGGGAGACCTATGTCGCTCCGACGCTCGCGGCGCGGATAATATCGGGCGCACCAGCGGCTTCCGCGAAAGCTTACCGCATAGGACAGCTTACCGTTCGCGAACGGGAAGTTCTCGAATTCGTTACACAGGGTCTGAGCAATAAACATATAGCCCTGAAACTCGACCTTCACGAGAAAACCATCAAACATCATATGACACAAATAATGGCAAAGCTTGGCGTCTCGAACAGAACCGAGGCCGCCCTGGTGTCGCGGGACGCAATCGATCGACTTCCAGATCAGTGAATAAATGATCGAAGTCTGCTTTCATCGGCCTTTGACGCAAGTCGGTTTATGATGGTGCGCCCTTTCGAATCCTTCATGACATAGCGCCCATTTTGTATTCTCTCGCTCAGGCCATCAGGGTGTTGCACATCGATCGAACCGTCCGCGCCTATGTGCGAAGCAGCAGATCCTTTCGTCCCACCATTGCTATCGGTGTCGTTATTTTTGCCAGAGCTGTCATTGTTTGATCCGACGCTTCCCGAAAAGGAATTTCCTTTGCCGTTGCCGTTGTCAGATCCTCCGTTTCCGTTTCCGGAATTGCCATTGCCCGCGCTTCCGCTTCCAGAGCCAGCGTTGCCATTCCCGTTGCCGGAATTGCCGTTGCCATTACCGGCGTTGCCGCTATTGCCGTCCTTTGCGATTACCATATCGAGGGCAAATTCGAGGAAGTGAGCTTTGAACATCGGCTGGTAGGGAGCCGCGACAAGGACACCAAATGCGAACGAAAGCAAGAATCCTCTGCGTGAAGGCATCGTAACGTCCTCAAGGTGATCTTTGATGGCGCGAGCCAGGTCGATGTCGTGGTTCCCGGCGCGACGGAAGTCAGCCAACCGCAAACACTATCGGCAGGTTCGGCTGATCTTGGATCTATATTACCAAATGAAATTCAATCAGCTCAGCGACGTTCCCGAAACAATTGCTTTTTCGGACCATTGACGGCCTCTCACCGGACCATAGTCTCATCGATCGTGGGCCGGAAGTCCAACTCCGATTGGACCGAAGCCCGATGCCGGAACCCTCCATTGCCAAATCGCATTTATGCCCGCCAGATCTTGGCGCGTGGCACGACGTTCGTCGATTTGCAACTAAGAGCGGAAGGGAAATGATCTTGGTTCCCCTATGGTATATTTTTTTGGAGCGCACGCGCCCGCCTGGCGCAACGACAGACTTTTCGGCGACTGCATATAGCTTGCAAGTCGCGGTGAACCTTCGCGTTGCTCTGAACATAGTCAGGCCCAGTGAGGACTGTTTACGCTGCGCCGAGCACGTTCTCACTAAAGCAATGCGGTACGGTGAGGCACGCGCCCTCGGTACCGGTCAGCGGTTTGCTGAGGCAGAAAAGATGCTCGATGATGCCCTTATTCTTCTCATGATCGAGATGCGGAACTGCGTTTCTCACTTGCCCCGAGATCGCATCGTCGCGACCGTGATTGCCGATATCCTAAGTGGCGATAAAGCCGACTTTGCAAGCCGTCTGTGGGTCAGCGCTGACGTTGGTCCGTGCGGAATCGGACCAAAGTCTGAGGCCTCGTTGGACTGAAGCCCCAAGCTGGAACGGGTTGATGGAGTTGACGTTTCAACTGCAGCTCCACCGTTCGACGTCTTCTAGGGACTGTCGGTGGAGTTCAACGCAGTCATGGAGAACATCATGCAGATGAAACTTATCGCTATTGTCGCGACCTCGTTGGGCCTGTTGACGGGCGGGGCCCAAGCCCAATCGTCCACGGTCACCGGTGCCGCTGGCGGTGCTGCGACCGGTGCCGTAATCGGAGGCCCAGTTGGAGCTGCCGTCGGCGGCGTTACGGGGGCAATCGTTGGAACGGCGATCGATCCGCCGCCGCAAAAGGTCGTCACCTACGTGCAGCAACAACCGCTTCCCAGCGATGAAGTCGTCGTAAAGGAAAAGATCGTTGTTGGCGAACCCTTGCCGACCTCGGTCGTGGTGACACCCATTCCCGAAGATACTCACTACGCTTACGCCGTCGTCAATCATCAACGCGTGATCGTCCAGCCTTCGTCGCGCAAGGTCGTTCGCGTCATCGACTGACGAATGATGGACGGGGGCCGACGCCCCCGTCCATCGGTATCGGGCCTCGGACGTGCAGAAATCTCTGGACGCCACGGCCCACAGGGTCGGGAGCCAAATCGTCTACAGTCATGCAACGGTCTTTAGTCGGCAGGGAACTAGGAGCAGCAACGTGGAAAAGATTACTTCGCCACAACAACACGATGATTATCCGGAGCGTTGGCTTGATTGCGAATCAGCCGTCAATTCGGCCTTCCGGCAACTGGTGCTGAACGCTGTTTCGGCCGGATGGAGGGAGGCCGAGGTAGCACTCGTGATCGCGGAGATTGCGGATGAATACGTCGTCGAGCTTGCCGATAAACGCAGCCTCCCGACACTAAATTAGGGTTATGCCTACCCGACTAGCTGCATTGATTGAACCGCCCCAACGGCATCCAGGAGACGGGATATTGGTTCGTTGAGGTCTTGTTGGTTGGTTAATAGGCCTGTCATCCATATCCAGAGGAAAGAACGATGTTCGGACGATTCACACGAATTTCTTACATTGCGTTGGCTGGAGTGGCCGCAGCACAGGTGATGTCTTCATCTGCCTTGGCGCAGTACTACAACGATGAGGGCTATGGGCAGCCACGTTGGGACCACAGGCAAGACCAGAATTGGGATCGCCCGCGGGACTGGGACCACGGTGGCTGCAGCCGGCGTGACCTCGTCGACGCCGCGCGCGCCGAAGGCTTTCGACGTATCGATTCCATCCAGATGGACGGTCGACGTATTATGGTCCGTGGTTGGAATGACGGCGGTCCCGACCGCATGTTCTTTGCCAACAGACGCGGTTGCCCCGTTATCGACTAGTTTCACGTCACCGAGATTATGACGGATTGGTCTATGCCGAGAATTGGCAGGTCTTGCGGCGGGATGAGCAGCTGGATGCTGCGAGCCACGCCTGGTTACTTTTGGATCAATCCGCTTTGATCGAGGGTCTTTAGCATCTGGTGGACTGAGGGTGCGGTGACTTTGAAGTAGCGCTGGAAGTCTGCCTCGGCTGGGGCACGGTCATTGATCTGTGAATAGGCCCATATGAAAGGCGAGGTACTGGCCCTGTTTGGCAGTGAAAGGGGCTGGCCTGGCGGGCGTCTTTTAGTCAAGCAATTGATTCATTTTGGATTCATCCAAGGCCCTCCACTATGAAGGGCTTTGTGAATAAACGTACGATATCGAGTCGATCTTAGCCAGGCCGAACGCGACGAGCTTCGCGCTTCGGTGAGTGGCGGCAAGCAGCCAGTACGCCGGCTCAAGCGAATGCAGATCCTGCTGGCAGCGGACGCCGGTGTCAGCGACAATGCCACCGAGGCCTCGGTGCAGACCGGCGGCTCGACCATCTACCGCACCAAAAAACGCCTTGTAGAGATCAGTCTGGAGGCTGCCCTCAGTGAAGAGCCGCGGCCCCGGGCGGCTCGAAAGCTGAGTGGCAAGGAAGAGGTGCAACTGGTCGCTCTGGCTTGCTCGGATCCACCCAAAGGCTGTGCCCGGTGGACCTTGAAGCTTCTGGCCAACGCGCTGCTGGAAGTAGTCGAACATCAAAGTGTCTCGCGCGAAACCATCCGCGGCAGACTGGACGACAACGACTTGAAGCCTTGGCAGAAGAAGATGTGGTGCATCGCCAAAATCGATAGCGAATATATCGCCCGGATAGAGGATCTCCTCGATCTCTACGCCGAGCCGCGTGATCCTAAGCGACCAGTCGTCTGCTTCGATGAAAGTCCGATCCAGCTCATCGGCGAGGTGCGCGTGCCTATCGTGCAGAAACCGGGAAAGCGATATCGCTACCATTCTGAATACAAGCGCAATGGCACGGCCAACCTCTTCGTTATGGTCGACGCCAATAGGTCGTGGCGCAAGGTCAAGGTCACAGATCGGCGCGCCAACGAGGACTTCGCCGTCTGCATGCGCGACCTCATCGACGTCGATTATCCCGACGCCGACCGGGTCCGTGTCGTGATGGATAACCTATCAACCCACACGGCCTCCGCTGTCTATCAGACCTTCCCAGCCGCCGAGGCGCGTCGGATTTTGAAACGTCTGGAATTCCACTACACGCCCCACGCGAGCTGGCTCAATATGGCCGAGATCGAGATCGGTGTCATGCGCCGACAGTGTCTTGACCGCCGCATCGACAACCGCAACCTGCTCAAAACCGAGGTTCAGGCCTGGGAGCGTCGTCGAACCGAAAGTGGCGCTCAAATCCGATGCATGTTCCCGACAGAGCAGGCTCGCGAAAAGATGGCTAAGTCTTATCCAACCCCATTGCTCAACGTCATAATCTCGGTGACGCGACACTCTCCGTTCGAATACTACATTCTGCACGGAATCGCTTTCGAAGGAGCGTTACATGCAGGCTTGGTTCCAAACTTGTTCGGGAGCAGGTCCGGGACGATCAGGGCAGCGTTTATCGTTTTGTCGGCTTGGCCAGCCGGGTCGCCTCTGGCCGCCTCGATGTTGCCGCGCTCGAGCCAGGCGAGTGGATCGTCGAGCCCGATCTGATCTATGCAACGGCGCTGGCCCGCGCGCGAAATCAGACCAAAGTCTGGGGCCTCGCTGGACTGAAGTCCCAAGCTGGAACGGCTTGGATGGAGTTGACGTTTCAACCGCAGCTCCACCGTTCGGTGGAGTGCAACGAACTGATGGAGAGCGTCATGAAGATGAAGCTCGTCGCCGTTGCCGCGCCAGCTATCTGTGAATAGGAGGCCTAGATGAAACACCATGCACTTGAGCAATTGCAGAATGTCGCCAAGGTCAATCACTACTACCCGCACCCTGCAATGTCGCGTCGCGAACGTCTCGACCGCTGGGCGGAGTTGCTCGAACGAAACCCTCACCGACTCCTTTCAACATTGCACGGGACCGAATACCGATCGGTCACGGAGCGTGCAGTCATGCGCGGCGACGGCTCGCCGATCTCGGTGGCGTTTGACGATCCGGTTCTGCGGGCAGCCGGATTGGACAATGATAGCTACGGCGAAGCCAAGCGGTTCTTCGAACTGACGGACAATCAGCTACACAGGCTTGTTTGCCACTGCCATTTCGGGGCAACGTTCAGCGCGTCGAACGCGGCCCATCATATCCGTACGATATCCACTGAAGCACATCGCAGCCTGCTGGCCAGATTGCGTGATATTTTTGTGGGATAGGGCTTCACTTTCCCCAGATCCGTTGTGGAATCGACGTCGAAGCGCCTGAAAGAGGTGGAGTGTTGAGTTCTACGTCGTTTTCACCCTGATTTTCATTGCGCGCTGCGTCGCGGCATGGCCAAAAAGGGACATTCCTAAGGACTTTAAGTCAGGATATCATGTTCGTCAGTCCGATTTACCCGGAACTATTCCTGGAAATCAGATGTTTCCTCTCGACCAAACCAGGAGAGGTCAGATGAAAACGATGACATGCCGCGAACTCGGCGGCGCATGCGATGAGAAGCTCTCTGCACAGACATGGGACGAAATGGTCAAAAAGATGACAGCCCATGTAATGCAGAAGCATCCTGACGTGGCGGAGAAAATGAAAAAAATGCACGAAGAAGACCCCAAAAAGTGGGGCAAGGAAATGAAACGAAAATGGAATGTAGCCCCAGCAGGTTGAACGCCTGAAGCGCTTTCGTGGCTTTTGCCGAGACGCCTGAGAGTAGTTCGTTCTAATCCACCCGCGTGGCTGACCATCACCGAAGGCATCGCGATACTGTTCTGACGTTGCGCGGAACGAAGCCAGGTCTGGGTCAAAACTCGACCTGATGCTCCGTCAGAGCTGGGGTTCGCGTTTGCCGACAGAGGCTCAGATGCGCATCGGAGGGCAGGGCACTTGGAAAATTTCAGTTGGCAACGATCGGCTGCCACTCTGCTCGAATCGCACGCGAAGGTTCACCGAGACTTTGGTAACTCGTTTCGCACGTCGCCGTCGGCGGCACTGTTGCGCCCCGAGGATTGCGCCTTCCATTCCGGGACGTCTTCGCTCTGCACCCAGACCGTCGCCTCACTTCCGGCGCGGCCGTGCTCCAACTTGTAGCTCGCAACCTTCCCGAATAGGGCGAGGTGGTCCATCAACCAGCCCATCGAGATCTCGGGCGGCGCGGAGACGTCCTCCATGGCTTCGCGAGTGACGATGACTAGCCAGTCGGCGTTGCCATCGGTCATGGGAATGTGTGCGTTCTCCCTGGTAATGAACGGTGGCATGTCCTCTCTCATCGACAGCGGCATATGCTTTCCTCTCCGTACCGCGATTAGGCGTGTGGGTCGGCCCGCCGGCAGCAATCCGGTGGTCTCGATGGTGTGTTTGCACTCAGCGAGCCAGATCACATCCTGAAACGGTATCGTCGCCGCAACGACGCCCGGAATTTAAATGATCGGCTTACCGCCGGTGACACCGATCATCGTTCCAGATACGGAGCTGGAGAGTGGGTCGGCCAGCATGGCGTAGGTGGTTGCAAGCTCGGCGGGTTGCCCCGGACGCTTCATCGGAACCTGTTGCCGAAGTTCTTCACCGCATCCTCCGGCATGGTCGAGGGAATGAGCGGAGTCCAGATCGGACCAGGCGCAACCGCGTTGGCCCTGATCCCCTTTTCGGCCTGGAGTTGCGCCAGGCCAGACGTGAAGTTCTGGATCGCTCCCTTGGTTGTCGCATCGGCCAGGTGGCGCAGGAAGCACCGGGCACCGAGGAGCCGCTGATCGAGGCGGTGTCTACGATGGCGCTGCCGGGTTTCATGTACGGGACGGCGGCCTTCGTCAGGTAGAACATCGAGTGGATGTTGACCTTGAGCGTCAGTTCCCATTCTTCATCCGATATGTCTTCGATATCCTCCAAGCTCGCCTGATGGGCGGCGTTGTTCACGAGGATGTCTATGCCGCCGAGTTTGGCACGGGCTTCCTCGATGACATGGCAGCAATGGCCGGCACTTTGGAGGTCGCCGCGCACCAGAACGGCCTTTCGTCCGGCCTCCTTGATCCACCTCTTGGTTTCGTTGGCATCCTCGTCCTCATCGAGATAGGCAATCAGGATGTCGGCGCCTTAGCGGGCATAGGCGGTGGCGACCGCGCGGCCGATGCCGCAATCGCCACCTGTGATCACGGCTTTCTTGCCAGACAGGCGTCCGGATCCGCGATAGCTATGCTCGCCATGGTCCGGAACCGGCGACATGCCATTGGTCAAACCCGGCATGGGTTGCAGCGGCGTGTCGAACGGCGGTCTCGGAAATTTTGGCATGACGATCTCCTTGTCGCTCGCGTTACTTGTTCAGATCCCTGGCCATCTCCAGGTGATGAACCAGGGCAGGGTGCGTCGCTGACGCCCAAGCCTTGAGGGAGGCGTTGTCGCCGCCGTCGCCATAGCGCTTGAAGAGATCGACGGCATCCTTGTGAGCGGCCTCCTGGTCCGAGTGATACTGCTTGGTGAAGTCGTTGCCCTGCTGGCTCTTGAGTTTGTCGAGCATGCTCTGCTGTGAGGACGTCATGGCTGTCGGTAGCGTCGCCTGCACCTTGCCGCTTGTCACGAGGCCCTTCAGTTCGCCGGTGGTTTTCTCATGATCCGTGATCATCTGCTGGGCGAAGTTCTTCGTCGCGGCGTCGGATCGAACAAGCGCGAGCTTGCTGGACTCGATTTCGAACATGTCGCTGGTGGCGGCTTCCACGACAAAATCTTCGGTCTTTGGCGCGATGCCGATCAGGGAATTCACCCCGGTCTTTTCGGCTGCGGACTGGGCGAGGGCCGGGCCAGCCAGTACGAGGGCGAGTGATGCGATGACGATGCGGTTCATGATGGTCTCCCGGTTGTGAGGGAGAACAACTGTCTATGCGGCAGAGTGTTCCCGGCGCTGGCTGACAAAAAGAAGATCCCAGCCGCTTCGGCCTGAGATATGCGGTCTGCGTCCCGGAACCAGCATTGAAGTTGGGCGTTTCGGATGAAAACAGGAGGCCCATATGCCAGCCAAGTCGAAAGCTCAACAAAAAGCCGCAGGTGCAGCCCTTTCAGCAAAACGCGGTGAGACACCGAAAAGTGAACTCAAGGGCGCTTCCAAGCAAATGGTCGAATCGATGAGCGAGAAGCAACTTGAAGAGTTCGCTGCCACGAAGACCAAAGGGAAGCCGGAACATGTCCGAAAATAGTTTGATGGCCGCACCACGTCATTAACTCGCGCACTCGACGCTTTCGTTCCTCTTCGGAAAGGGTCGGGTTGGTCTTCCTCCAAAGCCGGCCGCGCACTACGATTTAGCGGCCGTCCGGCGTTTCGAGGAAAGCACTCGCTTTCGTCAATGATTGGCCTGCTGACCGGGAAGGCGAATCCTTCGACGCACATTCCAATCGATACGACAGGTGAGCTGCAGGACGCTGCTCAGGTCGGCATCAGGCTAGGAACGATGAACCAGCGACAGGATCTCAAGCCACGGGCGCAGTTCTGGTGTTCTTCGGAGTTCCGATGGGCTGAAGATCTTCGAGCGTTGCCCCGACACGACGACTGAAAGGCGCGGTTCGTCGAAATCGGTGTATTTCACCCACGACGCCGACGGCATCGTCACCGAGCAAGTCGTCTTTGCCGCATTCCACCGCGGCAGCCCGCCGCATCTACAGCAGTGAGACCCCCCGAAAGATAGATTGATGATTTGGGCGAGAGGGGTGGACATACGTGAGCCGGTCAGAGCGTGTCGATAAGCCCTCCGTCAACGCGCATCGAAGCGCCGGTCGTTGCGGACGCAAAAGGCGAGGCCAGGTAGGTGACGAGATTGGCGATTTCCTCGACGCTCGCAGCTCGTTGGATGATCGAGCTGCTACGATGTCTCTTGACGAAGTCCGCTGCAACTTCCTCGATCGGCTTCCCCGTCTTCACACGCTCGTCGGCGAGCATCGCCTCGACGCCTTCGGACAGCGTGGGGCCGGGCAGGACGGAATTGACAGTGACGCCCGTGCCAGCCATGCGCTTGGCCAGTCCGCGGGCAACCGCGATGTCTGCAGTCTTGCTGACGCCGTAGTGGATCATCTCGACCGGGATGTTGAAGCCGGATTCCGACGCGATGAAGATGACGCGGCCCCAGTCGTGCTTCTGCATGCCCGGCAGATAGGCGCGCGAAAGCCTGACAGCCGACATCACGTTCACCTGCCAGTGACGGTCCCATACCTCGTCGTCCGCATCGAAGAAGTCGAGCGGTTGGAAGATGCCCGCGTTGTTGATGAGGATGTCCACATGAGGAACTTTGGCGACGAGAGCGTCGCATCCTTCCGCGGTTGCCAGATCGGCTGCGACCGCGGTCACGCTTCCCCTGGCGCCTTCGCCCTTCAGCCGGTCGGCTGCCTTCGCGGTCTTTTCTTTGGACCGTCCGTTGATCACCACGTCCGCGCCCGCCCTCGCGAGTTGACGGACGATCGCGTATCCAATGCCTTCTGTCGATCCCGTGACTAGCGCGGTCTTGCCTGTGAGGTCGATCTGCATCTTCTGCTCCTGTGAGGTTGGATCACAGAACGTATGAACTGGCGAGCGGTCTCGCAACAGTCCATGCCCGGATAATCCTTTCGGGCGGCGGAAGGAGCCGATCGAACCTAATCGGGTTTTTACCGGGCCGCCCGGTCGGCGCGCCACTATCGTCCGGAAGACCAGGGCCGGACTGCGCGATCGTGGAATCCTTCGGGCGATCGTTGAGCCCGGTCGTGATCTTGGGCACTGAAATCATCCCTCATCGAACGGCGTTAAAGCCAGCGGCCCCGCACGAGGCGGGGCCAATCTTCGCTAGCACCAGATACAAGGCGATAGCAAACCTTGTAGGATCTGGGTCAGGCCTAAGTGACCTTTGCCCTTGTTGTCTCCATTGTCGCCGACTTTGCCGCCATCGTTGTCATGGCCCTGATTGCCGCCCTTGCCACCGTCGCCCTTCGAGGCATCGTGACCGTGATCGAAGCCTTTGCCATAGTCGCCGCCGTCATGGTCATTCCGGCCTCACTTGTCGCCACCCTTGCCGGCGACATTCTCATGGCCTCGGCTGTCACCATCGTGACCGTGATCGCCCCGCCCATCGCCGCCCCGGCCGTGATGATCGCCTTCGCCCGAGTGGCCCTTGCCGTCATGGCCGTGGCCATCGTGACCGCCGCGGCCGTTGTGATCGCCGCCATCACCCTTGCCGTGATGGTCTCCTTTGCCGTGGTCATGCCCATGATCTCCCCGGCCATGGTGGTCACCGCCTTTGCCGTCACCGCCGTGATGGTCGCCGTGGTGATCGCCCATTCCATCGTGACCATCCCCGTGGCCATGACCATGACCATGGCCATGGTGATCGCCGTCACCGTTGCCGCCATCGCCGTTGCCGCCGTCGCCATTACCGCCGTTGCCACCGGTGCCGCCCGAATTGCCACCGTCGCCGGAGCCGCTTCCGCCGCTCGAACCGTTGCCCGAGCCGCCGCTGCTGCCCGAGTTGCCGCCGCTTCCGCTGCCGGAATTACTTCCGCCGTTGCCGGTACCGGAATTACCGCTACCACTCGTGCCGCTGCTGGAACTGGTGCCTGCAGATGCACTACTATTTCCACGCGAGCCGCCGATGCCGCCGGCGTTCCGATCGCCGCGGCTGCCGGCCTCGCCGGTCGAATTGTTTGGACCAGAGATCGTCGCTGTCGGCAGGCATAAAGCTGCTTCGATCGATCCGACCGGGGGCTTAATGCAATCTACTACTGACTGAGCTCTTGTCAGACTTGTTCCAGCAAGTAGAATAGTGAAACTCGCCGCTACCAATACTCCATACCGTGTCATGTCGTGACTCTCCCATTTAAGGTTGTCTGTAGTATAAGATTTTGTTAATGATGATGTTAATTACAATAATCTTGATTGATGACCGCGTTGCCTTGCGTGCTAGTAAACGTTCACGGATTATTACTTCTAGGATTAATCGCATTAATCCTTTCGCAACTATCAGCACCTAAAATGACTACCTAAGTCCGCTTCGGAATACCTTTCCGACCACTTTAAGTCAGTGTTTTTGCGTTCGCTTTTCTTGCTGTGATTAGTTCGAAAGAATGGAGCGCTGCGGCCTCAATGCCCCAAGCGACGCTCACTATCGGCGCGCCGGTGGGCTTCGTGTCGGCATGCCATTGCTATTCCTGGGCGGGCATGCGCGGCATCAAGGACGAGATCCTTGGTGCGGTGTCTGGCATCAGGGGCGACCTCGGCGGGCTCAACGAGTGCATCGCCCGCATGCATAAGGCGTAAGCGTCAAAACAACACAACTTTAGCGCTTGACCAATGTATATTCAAAGCGCCTAATATTAATGCAGACATAGATTGAAATAGCATCCCCATTACTTGACCCGTCACCACTCTCGGTGGCGGGTCTTTTTTTGTTTCGGCAAGCTTCTCGGCTGCCAAGGTTGGACCGAAATCGGCATAGCGTTCGCGAACCAGCGTCACCGCATAATCCCGAACACTCGCTGATCCGATTGTTCGACGGCCGGCCGATCGCCTTGTGCCGGATCGACGCCGCACCCGTTGTCCGTATCCTGTCTAAAAGCCGATGCACCTGGCGCGTGCTCAAGCCAAGAACATGTGCCGCCGTCACCAGCGTCATGCGACCATCAACAACCTTCGACAGAACTTCGATCCGTTGCAGATCGCGCTCGCTCATCGCTATCAATCCCATCCGCAAGCTCCCAGCCATCAAAACGCGGGGAGTGTGACACTTCTACTTTGCAGAAACAGGACACTTCAACTTTGCGGTACAAACAAATGTCAAATCTGATTAGGGGCGGGACGCCGCCGGCCATTTAGAACTGCGACACTGGCTCTGACGATCAGCCCCCGATCCGACCGGCTGGGCCGGGTTGAAAGGGCGGAGCGGGGGCGGGTGGGATGCAACCTCTTCGGCTTTAGCTTTCTCACTAGCAATTGTTCTTTTGCCGCTCGATACTCGCTGGCACTTGCATGGCGCAGGGTAGGGCCGCACGATGCTTCCGGAAATCAACCTGCAGGGGCACGTCGATGTCGCCGCGCTGTCACCGCTTCTTCGCGGCATGCTTCTTTCGGTTGCCTATGCTGACGGTGAGGGTGGCATAGGATTGACTGCGACCGGCGCCATGAACCGCAAGTTCGTGCATTGGGCCGCTGTGCACTTCCTCTGGCCAGGCTTCACAGCCGAAGACCTCTACAACATGAACAAGGTGCTCAATGAAAGCGACATGCCGCCGCTTTGGGTCGTGCGCGACATGGCCCGTCATCTGAAACTTCTTCGCCGGAAAAAGGACGTGCTGCTGCCAACCAAACGCGGCCGGGAGTTTTTGGTGAACCCGCAAGCCTTCTTCGATCTGGTCGCCACGGATTATCTCTATTCGTATGTCCACGCCACCGAGCGGGAAGAGGAGGTCCGAGCGCGGTTACGCTGGTGGCGCATGTTCCTCAATCTTCTCAATATCAAGGCAAGAGAAGGATGCACGCCAATGGACGTTGTGAAGATCCTCTATCCAGACCTGGCGGCTCTGTCGGACACCGAGATGACCATAGAAGCCTGGAAGTTGAAATCCGATCTCCAATATGGCGTCTTTCGACGCTTGTGCTGGCTCGGTTTGCTCTATGAGGCACGAGAGGGGCTCACGCTCTTCCAGGACGGATCCTTCCACAAGACGCCACTTTGGCCCGCCTGCCTGCAATTGGAATCAGATACGCAGAGCGACATCGGCGTGCATTGACGCTCGTTATTCCGCCACTGGTTGCCTCAATAACGC
>NZ_JBFRFF010000030.1:0-89729 GCF_052114685.1 Rhizobium sp. 2YAF20
AGTCCGTCGTCTCCACCGGGCAGGACGAGATCGAGGAATATGGCGTCGAACGAAATCCGCGGTAGCACCGCGCGCATCGAGGCACCATCCGCCACCGCGGTGACGCCATATCCTTCGTCCTCGAAGTAGCGTGTCAGCATCTGCCGGATGCGCGGATCGTCGTCGACCACGAGGATGTTGGTGGTCTGGCTCTGAAAGGGTGTCATCGTCATATTGTCCAGTGGCCCGCAGTGAAGGCTTGTTACATCTTGTTACACTTACACGCCGAATATCACAGTGGCATCGTCCCCCTATTACCCAAAGGCGATCTATTGCCCTCATCCAATTGACAGAGGGGAATGAGATGTTTGCCGCCGAGAGAGAATACCAGTTCCGCCCCAGCAACGTCACTTCGATCGCAGCGGCAACCCCGCCGACCCTTGCCTCCGTCTTCAAGAGCCAGCCAATAGAGACAATCCAGGCCGGCAGCGCCCTGTTTTGGGAGCGTGATCCGGCAAAGCACATATTCGAGGTCGTCGAGGGCGTCCTGCGCGTCGTCAGGATCATTGGCGACGGCCGTCGCATCATCACCGGATTTGTCTTCCCCGGTGATCTGGTCGGCATCTCGATGAAAGACCGCTATCTCTACGGTGCGGAAGCAGTGACCGTCACCAAGGTGCGTCGATTTGCCCGGTCCGCCTTTCAGGAAAAGATAAACCAGTGCCCGGAACTGCGTCCGAAGCTCTTTGCCCGGCTTTGCGATGAAATGGCGGCGGCACAGGACCAGATGGCGTTGCTGGCGTGCAAGACTGCTGAAGAACGGCTCTGCAGCTTCCTTCTTCTGCTTGCCCGGCGCACAGGGGCCATTTCGAAGTCGACTGCGACAGTCGATCTGCCGATGACCCGCCAGGACATCGCTGACTATCTCGGCCTGACGATCGAGACCGTGTCGCGGAACATGACAAAACTGACGGCGCGCGGCATGATTGTCCCGAAGGGCCGCCACGGTTATCAATTCAAGATCGACAGGCTTGCACTGCTTGCAGGCGACGATGATGCGGACAATAACAGTTATGATGACCACGACATGGTGGTGGGTCAACGGTTCGGTCGCCCCTAACTTAAGAGCAGAGATAGCATGGACGGTTTCAGACCACTGCAGCAGACAAGCGAGCACGGGCTTGAGGAAATCGAGCGTATCCTTGATGGCGCGAGCATCATTGTGCATGGTTTCGAGGGCGTCATTACCCGTTGGACACGCGGCTGCGAAGATCTCTACGGATGGACACGCGAGGAGGCAATCGGCAAGATTGTCCATACCCTGCTTGAGACAGAATTCCCAGAACCGCTGGAAGACGTCCGTGAGAGCTTGCGGAACCGGGGCATCTGGACGGGCGAAATCACACATCGCCACAAGGATGGCCATGTCCTGCATATCGCCAGCCGCTGTGTCGCCGCCCTTTTGGAAGGCGATGGGACACTTGTCATCCTGCAGACGAACAGCGACGTGAGCGACCTTAAACGGATGCAAGCGGACCTTGCCCATCGCGAGCTGCATCTTCGCTCCATCCTCGATACGGTCCCCGAAGCGATGGTCGTCATCGACGAGCGCGGCACGATTACATCGTTCAGTACCGCGGCCGAACGGCTGTTCGGCTATTCGGAAGCGGATGTGCGGGGCTGCAATGTCCGCATGCTAATGCCGCAGCCGGATCGGGACGCCCATGACGGATATCTGTCACACTACATAAACACTGGGGAACGCCGCATCATAGGCTATGGGCGGATCGTGACGGGCCAGCGCAAAGATGGCACGACCTTTCCGATGGAACTTTCCGTCGGTGAGGCAAATTCAAACGGAAATCGGATATTTACGGGTTTCATTCGTGACCTCACCAGCCGCCATCGGATCGAGGAAGAACTTCGTCAGGCACAGAAGATGGAGGCAGTCGGTCAACTGACGGGTGGGCTGGCGCACGACTTCAACAATTTGCTGACCGTGATCAGCGGCAATCTCGAGATGCTTGAGAGCAAGCTTCACGACCCAAAGCTTCTGACCCTTCTGCACGAGGCGCAGCTTGCAGCCGACGATGGAGCAAAGCTCACCGAACAACTCCTTGCCTTTGGCCGTCGCCAGCCGCTGAACCCGAAGGTCATCGACGTCGGTCAACTCGTTGGCGGATTTTCCGAACTGCTTCGCCGGACAATCGGCGAGACGATCGAGCTGCGTACGACGGTGACAGGCTCATCCAATCTAGCGTTGGTCGACGCGTCACAACTGCAAAATGCGCTATTGAATCTGGCGCTGAATGCCCGCGACGCAATGCCAGACGGTGGCCGGCTGTCGATCGAGATCGGACGTGTCAAGCTCGACGTCGACTACGCGGAAATGTTTCCGCAGGTCCGCACAGGCGAATACGTTCTGGTGACCGTGTCGGATACCGGGCACGGCATGACCGAGGCGGTAAGGCGCCATGCCTTCGAGCCCTTCTTCACCACCAAGAGCGTTGGGGCCGGCACCGGCCTCGGTCTGAGCATGGTCTACGGGTTTGCAAAGCAGTCTGGCGGGCATGTCCAGCTCTATAGCGAGGCCGCGCAAGGCACGAGCGTCAGGGTTTTCCTGCCCATTCTGAAACATGGCCAAGCCGTGGATGTCGCAACAGTCGAGGATCCCGCTCCGACGATCCCATCCGGTAGCGAACTGATTCTAGTCGTCGAGGACGATCTGCGAGTAAGGCGCGTCGCAGTCGCCAGGCTGAAAGATGCGGGCTATCGGGTCTTGGAGGCCTCCAACGGCACAGAGGCGCTGATATTGTTTGGCCAGAACCCGGATATCGCATTGCTATTCACCGATATGGTCATGCCAGGCGGGCTGGCAGGCGATAAGCTCGCAGAGGAAATCAGGCGCTTGAAGCCGGACATCCGCGTGCTCTTCACTTCCGGCTATGCTTCGCCGCAGATCGCGGGCGATCGACTTTCCGAAAACGAAATCTGGCTAAAAAAGCCATACACGGCCCGGGAGCTTGCCATCAGGCTGCGCGAATTGCTGGACTGACGGCCGCAAGCCCAACGCCTCGCAGACCGACGCACCAGAAAACGGCATGGCAGCGCGATCCGCTGATGTTGGAAGACTGGCGCGCCAAACATGCACAGGCGACATTGTTTCAGGTAGAGGAGCCCGCCTCTTTCAAAAGGTGCCAGGCTCGCTGAGATGCTCACCGTCGCTGTTCAATGTGACTGTTCCGTTGGACCCAGCCGCAACACTGGGGCCAGGACCTATTAGTTTTGTTTGAAATGTAATTCGGCGTCTCCATTGAAGGAGGCTCTGGTGGATGATTTGTTGCTGCAAAGCGAGCGCCAAATGGCTCGCATCTCTAAGCGTTTTCCGCCTTCACGCGGGGTTGCGCGCTTCGATGACCTCTAATGTGCAAGCAGTACCGGAATTTCAAGGTTGCTGAGCAGCGTACGGGTAACTCCGCCGAAGACAACTTCGCGCAATCGCGAATGTCCAAAACCTCCGACGACCAGCAGATCGGCCCGGTTCTCAGCACAAATGGCCTGAATCGCGCCGCCGGCAGGCTCCCCGTGCGCTTTTGCGACCACAACTTCGACCGTGCGAACAGTTTTGCGAAGGACTGCAGCAAACCGCTCGCGCATGTCCTCGTCAATTTCTTTGTCGTCCGTCACCGAAATCACGATGGCCCTTGAGGCAATTTCTAAAAATAGCCGCGCTCCCGTCAGTGCGCGTGCCAACGTCGCACTGCCGTCCCAGCCAATAGCAACGGTATCGATCCGCCCGCAAAAGTTGTCCGCGGGAAAAAGGACCAAGGGTCGACCGCTCGCAAATAGAACGCTCTCAATGAGGGGCCTTGCCATTGGCGAAGCCTCCATGACGGAGAGATCATAGATACGCGCGAGAGCTGCAATCTTGTCGCCGACAAACGGCGCCTTTTGCGCATAGGAGGCTAAAGTGAGGGGAACCTCGGCCTTGCTGGCGTAATTCCGCGCGGCGGCGATCAGCGCCATTGCTGGGTCATGACTGAACTCTTCTCCTTCCGCGCTGATGTCGGCGGCCTCGATAAAAGTCGACGAGGGCTGCGCTATCCCCCGCGTTTCCGGCTGCGGCAGACTTACCGTCAGCTCCGCCTGTTGGTGTCGTGCCAACTCGACCGCATTCTGTATGACGGCAAAGGAACTGGCATCAGGATAAGTTGCCAAGGGCAGATGAAATTGTGCCTTCACGATCGATCTCCTTTTCGGACACTTGAAATGGTTGCCTCAGTTGGTTCGGCCCTGCATTGATCTTGCGCAATCCTTTTGACAAAGAGGGGTATTCCGCCTCAAAGGTCGCCAGCGAACACGTCTATTCGCCACGGAAGGCAGGATCCTTCAATGCTGACATATCTTCACCTGTGACGCCGATGGCACCAACCGGTTCTTCGTAGGCGAAGGGAGGTCGGGCTCGTCAGCACGAAGCTCGCATTGAGCCTTGCGCCAGGAAGAATAAGCCCCACCACGTTCGGTCCGAAAATTCGCAAGCCATTGGGCTTGCTGGCCTCATGCGCGGCCTGCCTGAGGCCGTTTTGTCTGTCAGGCCCGCCGCAACCACGACCGCGATCTTGGTTCCGTTCTCGCCCAATTGCTGCAGAACGAGCGGCACAGTCGATGCCGGCGTCGCGATGATGGCGATGTCCGGCGCTGCTGGCAGCGTAGGAATGTCCGTATAGCATTTTTGCTCCAGGAGCTGTGCATGGTTTGGATTGACAGGCCAAACCTGCCCCGGAAAGCCGCCATGCAGTACGTTTTCGAGGATTCTTGTACCGATGGCATCCGCGCGATTGGAGGCACCGGTCACCGCGACCGATCGTGGATGAAACAGCGACGCAAGGTTCTTGATTGACACCCCCAAGCACCTTCTTGTTAGCGATAGACCCATACCGGCGTATTCGAGGTCGCGAGCACCTGTCCCGCGGCTCTTTCCAAGCACGGGCCACGCGGCTGGCCTTCAGCCCGGATCTTCAGGCTCGGACCGTTGCCGACCTTTCCGGTGCAAGATCCGAAACCATCTCTTCGTAGATGTCATGGACACTTCTGGACGAGTCGATCTTGCGCCAGCCCACATTTCCAATTCGTCGCGCAAGCTGCATTTCCAACACGTCGACCTTTGCGTCGGAAGGCCCCATCTGGCGCCTGTCAATGCGCTTCCAGAGCAAGGCCGGATCGGCATCGAGCCAGAAGCCATCAAAGCGGATATTTCGATGGAGCGCGGTTTTCTCGATCGCGTTTCTGTGGTCGGGGTCGTCGAAAACGGCGTCCGCAACCACGCATCCTCCATCTGCTAGGATGACGTCCGTTCGCAAAACCATATCCATATACACCCGCTCGGACACTTCTGGCCGATAGGCGGCCTTCGGGAGCCGTGTCTCTGCCGGAACGCCATGCAAGGCCTTGCGGATGCGGTCGCTTTCAACGACGCGGGCTCCCGGGGGAGCGCCGACATAGGGAGCAAGTGCTTCGGCGATTGTTGTCTTGCCAGAACCACTCAGTCCGCCAATGGCAATCAGCCTTACGGGCTTCGGCTCCAGAAACCGTTTTGCGAGTTCGAAATAGGCCCTTGCATCTGCTTGAAGCGTCTGCCTATTCCGTGCGGTCTGCGCTTGTGTGGCGATCACATGGGCTCTGACGGCGGCACGCACTGCCAGAAAGAAAGGCAAGAGCACAAACCCGTCCTCATTGTCCGAGTCGTCGAGATATCGGTTCATAACGAGGTTGGCGTGATGGTGGTGGCCCTCGTGCCACAGATCCATGAGCAGAAAGGCTAGGTCGTAAAGAACATCAACCGTGGCGATTTGATCGTTGAATTCGATGCAATCAAACAACCGCGGCAGGCCGTCGAGGAGGCAAATATTGCGCAAATGCAGATCGCCGTGGCACCGCCTTATCTTTCCCGACGCAGCGCGCTCGCGCAGTCGTTCTGCATGCCGCTCAAGCGCTTCGCGAAAAAGCCTGCCGAAGGCGGCAAATTCATCCTGCGAAAACAGCGTACTTGTGGCAAATCCGGCATCGTTGATGTCAAGGACGGCCTCCATATGGCGACGACCGTCCAGGTCTTGTGCAATGGCTGCGGTTTGATGGAAGCCCGCAATCATACGCGCGGTCGACGTCATCAACGCATCAGTGAGCTTATCTGCCGCCGCAAGTCGGTCAAATAAGAGGTCCTGATCAAAGCGCACCATTTCGACAACGGCGTCGAGAGGCGGGCCGTCGTCTGCGAAACAGACGGTGCCATCCTGAGCCTTGGCGAGCTTCTTGACGCCGAGATACAGGCCGGGCGCGGTAACGCTGTTGAGCGCGATCTCCTTGAGACATGCGCTCAGCCGAAGTGCGGCAGTTGAAAAATCGACATAGGGAAGCTTGACCGCTTTCTTCAGCTTGTAAGCCTTCGGTCCGGCCAAGAAGATGAGTGAGATATGCGTCTCAATCACCGCGACAGATGTGGTCCCTCCATAGGACTTGGCGTCGCTCAAGAATGCGATCACCTCCCGCTGTTCGTCGAGCAACATGATCTTGGGTCCTTTTGCCTGTTGCAACCGCCCACTCTTGCCATGCCGCTGACAGATGTGGAAAAGGCATCAATCTCGTGCACGATGAACCATCGTGAGAGGACCTGCCTTACTATCTGTCATCACAGCAGGTCTGAAAACATCGGCATTGACCAGGATCAAGGCGCCCGCCGACGGTATCTCTTAGGGACTATGATTGAGCCTGACACATGGAGGCGCATGTGCGAAAGCGACGGCCCGAAGAATTCCTCCAAGCCTTGTTGCCGGCCATACACGCCGCGGGTGATGCGGCAATGAAATTGTGGAGGTCTGACAGCAGGGTCATGACAAAGCCCGACGGATCACCTGTCACTGCTGCCGATCTGGAATGCAACAGATTGCTGTGCGAAGCTTGCGAAGAGCTAGACGCCGATATTCCGATCCTGAGCGAGGAAAATAACCGCTCGCTCCGCGCGAGCGATGGTTCTGCCTTTGTCATTGATCCACTCGATGGAACCAAGGAGTTCATTGCCGGCAACAAAGATTTCACGATCAACGTCGCCTTGGTCGAAGACGGCGTACCGAGGTCGGCGATCCTGTTCGCTCCGGCACATCATCGCCTGTTCTTTGCCGATGGACGCGGACGTGCTTTCGAGGAAGATAGTGATGGCCGTCGCCGCCAGCTCTTGCCTGTACGCCAGTCGGAGCGGGCGCCGCGCATTGTCGTCAGCCGCTCCCATTTCGACGAGCGCACACGCGGCCTGCTTATGAAGCTCGCCCCAAAATCGGTTCACCTCCTTGGCTCCTCTTTGAAATTCGCGCTCCTGGCAACGGGCGAAGCCGACCTCTATCCGCGGTTGTCACCGACAATGACCTGGGACTGCGCCGCCGGCCAGGCACTCTTGAGTGCCGTCGGCGGACTGGTCTTGAAGCTTGACGGCAGTCAACCTCGTTATGGCATTGGGGGAGACCAGGTCATCGACGCGTTCGTCGCTGGCGCGTCCCGCAAACGGATCCTGGCGGCCATCGAGGTCGCTACATCGGCTGTTATTGTTGGGGAATCGACCAACGAGGCCTTGTGAGAGGTTGCCCGCTCAGCCGCAAGGTCGACAATGTCGCGCTACTACTGTCAGCGGAGCGACAATCGGCTAACTCGAACTAACAACTTGAACTCTAAACTGCGTCCTCCATGCTGGGGGCATTGAATTTGTCTCCTACGCTGACCATGGGTGTATTGGCAGTGACGTTGAGACAGATCGAGAAAGGTCGGAACGGTAGCGTCCCGACCTTTTTCTTTGAGAGCCTGTGCACTGCGTTACGGCGCGTCGCCGTTTACGGATGGGATCATGCGCGCCCAGAGGCGGTCCTTTAGAAAATAGTGATGGTAGAGCACCGCAAGAGCATGAAACCCAGCCAATGCCACGATGATCCAGGCGACGTCATTGTGGAACTCGCGGATCGAATGTGCCCAGGTGGCGTCGATGTCGATGATGCGGGGCAGCGAGAAGAGGCCAAAGAAACCGAAGTCTTCTCCCTGTGCCCAGCGATAGAGAAAGCCGAGGGTAACTTGCGCCACAAGCAGCGCATACAGAGTGAGATGTGTGCCCTTTGCCAAAAGCTCCTGGACGCCGGCTGCCGCGGGCGGCAAGTCGCCTCGATGCGCAAACCGCCAGACGACGCGGAAAAGGACGACCGGCAAAAGTAGGATGCCGCAGGAGACATGCAACAGCTGAAGCTCGTGGCGCAGTGCGCCCCCACGCTCGAAAAAGCCCCATGTCTCGGCGCTACCAAACAGGAAAATCACCAGCGCTGCCGTGATCCAGTGCAGCGATATTGTCACCGCGTCGTAGGAGATTTTGTTCTTGGAAACTGCGTTTGAGAAGCTCATCGTAATCACACCTGCTACGAGGTTGCTGGAATTGGGCTCGGGTAGGTCTGCCAACACCCGAAAGCCGAAGACAACCGATCCCCTGTCGGTCGATCAAGCATCAATGGCGCAGAAAGCTGACATACGACTGAATCGACCGAGCGGCCAACCCGGAAGATAAATCACGTTCCCCCGGAAGCTCACGGCAGCACCTTTCGAATTTACGTCGAAAACGATTGTCATGTCAGGCTCGTACGCGATTGGCTCCTCCCTCGCACGGTAACGTCACGGTGTCGGGGTAGGTTCCGATGAATAAACGCATTAGCCGGGCGCTGTGAAGTGGCTGTGTCCCGTGCTTCTCATCTGACGTATCGAGCGACACTAGGCTTTGCCGCTGGGCGATTGTGTTTCCTTCCGCTAAAAAGCCATGTCATTATTGGTACGGTCTTCCGGGGATATCCCATCGGGATGCGCCTCAGCCTAAGATGCCGGCACGGCGCCTTTCGATCTGATTTGACGGGCAACGAGACAATCCTATCGTGGAACGCGGCATGCTCATCGCGGCCTCATGGGGCCGAGAGAGAACGCTCGACGCGGCCACTTCCCGCGTCACTGCCGGGCGACCTGACCAGAAGAACGCCCACGACCGTCCCGATCATAAGGATCAGGATGACGAGCAGAAGCCTCGACATGACTGCATCGGCTAGAACCTTGGCGATCATGATGGCCACCTCTCGCGCATTGTTTTCGTTGCGTATGCTACAGGAAGGAGCCGACGATCGCCGCCGACACGATCTTCGACAATCCTTCCAGAGAACCCGCGCTAAAGTTTGAGACGGCTCAACATGTGATAGGCAAGCGCGATCTTGTTTACCACGCCGCCGACGCCCCGGACGCTTTCTGCCGCCACTCTGGCCGCGTCGCGTTCCAGCTCGGTTTCGACCTTGCCCCGCAAGGTGACGACGCCGTTCAGTACGGTCGTCCCGACCATTGCAGGTGTTATTTCAAGCTCGCTTTCCAGACGGCTGCGCACGGCGGTTCCGAGGGCCTCGTCTCCGGACGCGGTGCAGTCCGGCGCAACGTCGAGGAGCGCGCGCATCAGGTCGCGACGGCTGATGATACCGGCAAGCCTGCCGTTCTCGACGACGGGCACGTGCTTGATGTTGTGGGCCTGCAGAAGTTCGGCGAGCTGGCTTGCCGTCGCGGTCGGGGTGGCGCTCACGACGGGCGTCGTCATGACGTCCTTGATGCGCCAGCTTCGAGCCTTCACATAGTTGGCCAGCGCCTCATCGCGGTCGCGCGTGTGCGGCACGGCCCGCCTCGCCCAGGATAACGCCACCCGGCGCAACAGGTCCCCCTCGCTGACGATCCCCGTCAGCCGACCTTCGGGATCGACGACGGGAACTGCACCGATCTTACTGGCGTTGACGATATCGATGGCCTCCTTGACGTTATGGCCCTCGTCGATCGTCGTCACCGGCGTCGTCATGATGTCTCTGGCTAGCATCGTCGTGCCTCCTTTGATTGGCAGGACGATTAGAGCCGAAAGCCGGACGATGCGCGTTGACAAAGATCAATCGTCACGCCGCCAACACCAATCCTGGATCTCAGGCATGTCTTCGCCGTACGCCTGCGCGAACACGCGATGCGCCTCGAGCTTCGCCTTTAGGCCGGAGACGGCTTGCGGCGCCTTCTCGGTAAGGCACCGCACGTCAGCGATCGCCTCGAGAGCGAGATAATATCAGCCCAACTCGCTCAGCATGGTTATGTTGAACGGAGTGGCCATCGTCGCCTCCTCGACGAACCTGCCCGCATGGATGTTTCGGTGATTGTTCCGAGCGGTACGGCGTTCGGCCATGCCGATCGGAGAGCCGCCATGCCGCTCAGACCGGACCGTTTAGCCCTCGGCTGCTTTGGCATTGGTAGAGGGAAATTCGACCACGCTCGCGACGTCCGTGACGTGATGCAGCAGGTAGACCAGCCTGCCGCTCGCATCAAAGATCGGACGATTGACGGGCAGCCAGTATTTCGTGACAAAGACACCTCAATCCTCGCGCGGGGTTGAATCGGAACATGTTTGCTCGCCACGATCCGGTCAGCCGTCGCCGGTCCCGATTGACCGAGCGCAATGCTCGACCTTATGGGGCGGCAAATCTTGCCTTGCGAGGCCATCCGGCTTCGGGACCCAAAAGGAGGCAGAAATGACTGATTTGGGAATTCGACAGGACATACTCGACGAGCTGGCGTTCGAACCGAGCATCGACGCCGCGCATATACCATAAGTTTTCGCCGAGCCCCCTGCCTCCACAGAATACTCCTCCAGCTCCCTTTCAAAGAAGTCCGACGCGATATCGACTGCGTCGCCGCGATCGCGCCGGCAAACAGCCAAGCGCGACCGCGAGCATGGACGCCAGGACCAAAAGAACCGGGCGAGATTCCAAGCTTGGAAGTCGTTACAGGCGACGTTCAGACCCCGTTCTGTCGCCAGTTCGTGAGGCCGCCGCTAAAGGCATCTCCCTTCCTCCCTGTGTCAGCGAAGGGATTGAGCGCACGTTATGCAGAACGGCGTATAGGGCACGGCTGCAAGACGATCCTTTCTGATGTTCTCATGACACTTAGCGCAGCGGCCGTAGGTGCCGTTTTCCAGCCTTTCCAACGCGGCGTCGACCGCCGCAATCTGCTGAGCCCCCTCGGCCTGCATTCCCCAAAGAACTTCATCGTTCTCGACCTGCGTCGCGCGCTCCTCGCTGTCCGCCTCGAGGGCGACCGACAGATCGGCGTCGATCGCATCGAGACGGCGCGAAAGCTCGCTCTTCAAATCCTGGAGCTTGGTCCGTGTTGCCTTTACGTCCATGTTGGTTTCCTTATGTTGGAGATCGGGTCACACTGCCCCGGCCGGTGACAAGAGAAGCCGGTAGCGACCGGACCTTTCCCTCAGGCATCCCGTCGTCGCGCAGCGGTAAGAATCCAAAGTCTGACACGACCCGCAGACTGCTGCTTTGATCTTGCGCAATCGATCCACGGCATCAGACACCACCGCATTGTGAGCAAGCTGCGGACGCAATCCTTGACGAAGATCAAGGACAGTTCCGTTTCCGCGGATATCCTTGCCGCATTCAATCGGAGAGGTGATCGACATGTCCATTCGCACGGTGCTAAGCATTCTGAGCTCGACGAGTTTCAAAGAAGATCTGAAGGCCGCGGTGGAGTTCTGCGCCGCCGTCGGCGCGCACCTCAGCGCGGCGGTGATCTCCATAGGCCTGACGCCGATAGGCGCTGGATACGACGTTTCTGCAATCTGGCTGGACGAACGCCAGCGCGAGATCGACGAACTCGCCCAGAAGGCGGAGGAAATCAGGGCCTATCTGTCGGAAACCGATCTGTCCTACGACGTGCAGGACGTCTACACGGAATTTGCGTGGGCGCAGGAGGACGTCGCGGAAAGAGCGCTCTATGCGGACGTGGTGCTCGTCGGCCGCCAGGCCGCCAACGACACGGAACTTCAAAAGCGCATCATCGACGGCGCACTGTTCCAGACGCCGACGCCGATCATCATCAACCGTGGAGCTCGGCTGCTGAGTTCGACGTCGAAGTCAATCCTTCTTGCATGGGATTCAAGCAACGAGGCGTCGCATGCCGCCCGCCAGGCCCTTGACCTTCTCAAGACGGCAGACTGCGTCTACGTGACGATGATCGACCCTGTGGCACGGGAGCGAGTGAACGGAGAGGAGCCGGGCGCCGACATCGGCAGATATCTTGCCCGCCACGGAGTTAAGGTTCAGGTGGACCGGGTGGCCAGCGGTGGACGCAGAGCCGACGAAGTCTTGAGGCAGCATGCGCTAGATGTGAACGCCGATATGATCGTCATGGGTGCCTATAGCCACCCCCGCTGGCGGCAGACGCTGTTCGGGGGCGTAACACGCAGCATGATCGAAGACAGCAGGATCCCAATTTTCATGGCGCATTGACGGATGGAATAGTCCGGGTCCAGCCTCCACCAGAGGCGCGCGGCGCTCTTCACTCGCATTGATCCGCATCAACGCGGCGTCAGGTCATTCGGTTTCGTATTCGCAAAACTCTCCCGGATTGACGCACGGCGATGCCGCAGGACCTGGGCTACTGCTCGGTGAGGAGACAGCGCACGATCGCGTCCCGGCGGGTGGTGTAGGTGGCGGGAGGTAGCAAAGCCGAACGCCCGCGCGCTTCTCGTTGCGCTGTAGTGGGTGGTTGGTTTTGCGGGCGGCCATCAGTGTTTTCCGACAGCGTCGGGTTGTCTCCGGCTTCAGCTATGTGCACTTCGCGCAAGGCTATACAAAAAACGAAAGGAAATAGGAGAGGCGCACCGCTAGCTGTGGAGGGACGACCCCGCGGTCTTGAATTTCAGTGACCCGATTGGCACCAATTGAGGGGTACTGCGATGGCCATGATGGCCACGTACACTGCAGCACTAAACCGCCCATCGGTCACCCCCAAAGCGATGGGCGGTTTAGCTCGGCAATCGGGCTGGATTGGCTATTGTTCGCCTGCAATAGTGATCGGCGCGACAAGATCGTAGCGTTTGGGCTGCCACTGCAAATTCAAGGCGCCTAACCGGCGGCCAGCTTCATCGACTTTGCTGCGGTGAAGGAAGACATCATCTCGAACGGTTCAATGTTTGGCGGGGTATCTCGCCAAACGCATTGACGTACATGGCGGAAAACCGTCCCATGTGCGTAAAGCCCCAACGTTTCGCGACCTCGGAAATCAGGACGTCCTGCTGCGCGCTTGACGTGAGGTCACGCCGGACACCATCAAGGCGCATCTGTCGTAGATAGGTCATCGGGGTCATATCCTTGAACTGCTGGAATGCCATCTGCAACCCGCGAACACTAACGCCAGCCTCGCGGGCGATTTCCTCGATCGTCAACGGCGACGCTACCTGGGCGACCATGAACTCGATCGCGCGCTTGACATGCCTCGGCACCGCAGGCGACTGGCGTCGATCCAGCAGCGAGGAATATCGGTGGGGCAAGGTTTCAAGCAGCGTCACCATAATTGCCCGGACAAGCATCTTGTTTGAGTGGGAATCAATAGCGTCCTCAAAGTTGGTGACGAGGTCGTTCCAAAGCAGTTTGCAAATTGCGGCAAGTTTTTTGCCAGGACCGTCGGTGGTACTGGCTGTCCCGAGCAGCTCGATATCCTGGATGACCGGTGCATCAATCATCTCGCTGAGTTGCTGTGTCAGCGCCTTCCGGCTGAACCCGATGCCGATATGGCTGCGATTGGGCTGGAAACGTAGCGAGTTCGAGTGCCCAAGGTTGCATGCCAGAAGCGCTCCCGGTGCCGACAAATACTCTTGGCCGCGCAAATCGAATTCCAACACCCCGGACAGCGGCAAATAAAGCGCGTAGACATCGGGCGCTTCGGAGAAACAAACTTCCATGCCGGATAGGCAGTTTCCCGCCCAGATGTCGAACTCGCCAAGGGTAAAGTGCAGATCCTCGACAGAGATCGTCTTCCTGCCCGCGAGCGGGTTTACATGGGCTGATGCAATAGTTCTTTCGTAGTGCTGACGGAGCTGGTCGACATCGGCTTCGATGACCTTGAACCGGGAAACTTGCGCGCCTGCATCCACTCTTCGGTTCTCCTGCCTCGTCAACAACTTCCTGCTTTCGCAGCGCCGTGTAAGGGTTGGAGAGCCCTTGAGGCGTCAAGGCAAATGGCGCGCCATCCCTGGTCGCTCGCTTGTCGAGCGGCGCCCCGTTTTTGAACGCACGTGTGCGGATACTTGCGATCACCCGCATTTGCGGACCATCAAGCGTTGGCCGCCGTGCCCCTGTTTAGGTAACGTTTCCATATGTAACGTTTACATAAATATGCGCTTGTGTGTTTTGCTGTCAATGGTCTATTTGGACGACATTGCCTCTAAGATCTTCATTCACGATGTTAAGAGTATCGTATGGTTGGCATTAGGGATATCGCGGCCCATTTGAATGTCTCGGTCGCAAGCGTATCGCGCGCGCTCAACAACCAGCCCTATGTCAACGAGGAACTGCGGCAGCGTGTCGTAGAATGCGCCAAATTGCTTGGATATCAGCCAAAGCAGTCGGGCCGCAGCCTCCGGCAGGGCATGTCCAAAACCATCGGGTTTATGATCGAGACGCATCCCACGCTCACCAGCAATATTGATCTTTTCCTCATGTCGATCTTTGATGGCGTTCAAACTGTCATGCGGCGCCACGCCCTTAATCTCGTCGTCCTTCCCTGCAGCGCCGACGAAGACCCGGTGGAGTACCTGCGAAGTGTGGTCGAACGGCGCTTCGTGGATGCGCTTATTCTTTCGGCCACACGCCCAAATGACAAGCGCGTCGCTCTATTGGCCAAAGAGGGGATGCCGTTTATTACCCTCGGGCGGACCGGATCTCGCGACAAGCAGCCATGGATCGATCTCGATTTTGAAAGTTTTGCTGACCAATCGGTTGATCGGCTTTATCGCACTGGAAATCGAAGAATTGCAATTATGGTGCCGGCAGGTCCGCTGAATTTCGGACAGATAACCCTGGCCGGCTACAAACGCGCGCTGGCAAAACGTGAGATTGGCTTCGACCCCGCACTTGTCGCCCACGTCAGGCTTGACGAGGCCAGCGCTGCCAATGCCTGCGGCACATTATTGTCGAATACCGACCCGCCGACCGGCATCATACTCATCAACGAAGCCTTGGCGTCCGGTGTTTACACGTGCCTGCGCCAAGCCAACTTGGTGCCGGGTCGGGATGTCGAAATCGTCAGTCTCGAGGATGGTCGGTTGCGGAGCCTGCCCTCGCCGCTCACAAGGTTTCGATTTGCGACCCACGATATCGGTATCGCGCTCGGGGAATCCCTTCTTTCCTTGATGCCTGCCTTTGCAGAGCATTATACGGGAACCGAGTTTCAGCGGCTTTGGCAGTTTGATATTGTTGAGCCTGTTGATTTGAACGACGAGGACTGAACGAGGGGCACGTTGGCTAGAATATCTGGTAGCAAGGGCGTGAGCCTCGGCAATCCCCCCGTTTTTAACGGGGCTCAGCGGTAGAATTCACGCAGCCATTTTCAGTTTCTGTGCGGGTGTGATGCCGCCGATGCCCATATTGGGCCGTTCGTTGTGGTAGGTCCACAGCCAATGCGTGGCGAATTCCTGTGCCTCCTCTATACTCTCGATGATGTATTGGTCGAGCCATTCATGCCGGAGGGTGCGGTTGTAGCGCTCGACATAGGCATTCTGTTGCGGCTTGCCGGGTTGGATGTGGTTTAAGGCAATGCCCTGGTTCTCAGCCCATTCCATCAGCTTGCCGCTGACATATTCCGGGCCATTGTCGACTCGTATGGCGAACGGCTTGCCGCGCCATTCGATGATCTGGTTCAGGCTGCGAATGACCCGTTCGGCAGGCAATGAGAAGTCCACCTCGATGCCCAATCCCTCGCGGTTGAAGTCGTCCAGGACATTCAGCAGTCGAAACTGCCGACCATCCTCCAATCGGTCCGCCATGAAGTCCATGGACCAGACCATGTTCGGTGCATCAGGCACAACCAACGCATCCGGCCTGTCTCGCTTCAACCGCTTGCGTGGCTTGATCCGGAGATTCAGTTCCAGCTCGCGGTAGATTCGGGAAACGCGCTTGTGGTTCCAGGCATGTCCCTGGACGTTGCGCAGATACAGGAAGCACAATCCGAAACCCCAGTTCTTCTTAGCCCTCGTCAACCCGATCAGAAGATCGGCGATCTGCTCGTTGTCATCATTGAGCTTCGGGCTGTAGCGATAGCAAGTCTCGCTGACGCCGAAGGTGCGGCATGCCAGCGCAATGCTGACCCTTCTTCGCCCAACTGCCTGCGCGACCATCTCCCGGCGTAAAGAAGGTCGCGTCATTTTTTTCCGAGAGCCTCTTTGAGAAGTTCGGCCTGCATGCTCATCTCGGCATACATCTTATTGAGCCGTCGGTTCTCGTCTTCCAGAGCCTTCATCTGGCTGATCATCGACGCGTCCATGCCGCCGTATTTGGATCGCCATTTGTAAAAGGATGCCGTGCTCATCCCGTGTTCGCGGCACAACTCCGGCACCGGGACCCCACCTTCCGCCTGGCGAAGGATTGCAAGGATTGCAAGGATTTGTGGTTCGCTAAATCTGCTCGTCTTTCATCAAAATCTCCTCGATCATATTGCCGAGAAAATTCTACTTTTGAAGCCAATTAATTGGTGGGGGGATTACCCCTCAAGCTGGATTCATCGAGCACGTAAGATCGCAATGCGACATTTCTGTCCCAGGCGAGACTCTATGCGACTTTTGAAGCGCAAACCATGGACGTGCCTGAGATATGATTGTGAATCTGCAGCGAACACTGACCCCGATGAATTTGGCGTTAAGCACCTGATATCGCTGATCGATTATCAGTGCGGTTGGGTCATCATCGGCGCCGGTTGCATCCCGCCGACTTGCCAAATTGCAACGAAACCTAAGCGCCTCGCGCTCCCGGCGAGGGGTCAGTGTTCGCTGCGGATTCACAGTCATGACGCCAGATCCCACATATCAATGGCTGCTTGGTTAATGTTAGAGCGCCCGCTCCGATCTTCGGAGTGATCGAAAGCCGGAGATCGGCCGAGCAGCCGAGGGCGCCGAAGTTCGGTAAAATCGGCGGCATGATTGAAATTGATTGGCGGCATTGCCGATCATCGTCTGCGTCGGCAGCATGATCGGCGACTTCCCGATCGATCGGCTACGAGGTTACCCTCTTGCCAAGTTCATCCATCGATACGTCCATGGCAGTCGCCAGTGCCGCCTTGCCATTGTCAGGCATCATCGCCAGTCCGAAAATGATGCCCTCCTGCCATGCGTTGCCCCGATCCCATGCCTCACGGTAGGCATCGGCCAGCACATCACCCTGTCGCGTCTCCAGCAGAGCCTCGAAGAGCAACGAGGATTGCAGTAGATCCTTGTCGCGCTTTGCCCTCCCGAGCGCGTCGGTGAGCCGCTTAGAGGCCACGATGAGTTTGTGGACGGAGTACCGCTCGGGAGCCGGGACAATTACGCTCACACCTTCACGGTGCAGCAGGACGGTCCGCACGATCTATTTAGCACCAACCGGGAATGTCACTCGATGACTGGACCATCCCAGGGCCCCGGCTCGATAATTTGTCGCTGCCAAGCAGAGAAGTCGATGAGGAGTTGAGGCTTACGTTGCAAGTGGCCCAAGCGAGATTGCTAAAGCGGCCATTCAGGCCGCTTCTAGGCACGTGATCCCGAACCAGGCACAGCTTACTGCTGCGCGGGCGCTGATTTCTGAAGCTTTTCCTGAACTTTCTTAGCGAACGTCGGATCGCTCTGCGCGGCTGTCAGAATCGCACTATATTCATCCACCGACATTCCCGGAGAGGCTTGAACAGCCTGAACCATTTGTTTGCTAGCTTCGGTCTGCAACTGTTGTTTCGCGGTCGGATCAGACGTTGCATCGAGTTTGGCCGTATATTCCTGCCTGACCTTGTCGACCTGGCGATAGGCGACCGCAAAGGCTTCGATTTTCTGATCGCTGATGGCTGCGGCGGCGCCATTGCTATCGGCTTGCGCCGGGGTCGGCGGTTTCTCTTGAACTTTCTCCTGTGCAAATGCAGCGTTGCCGAGAATCATCAAGCTGAAAACCGCAGCGGTCACCGATGCAGCATGGGTATAGCGAGTAATCATATTCATTCCTTCGTGGTTGCGATTCATTCCTTTGATGCCGCGGCGTGAGCAGCGGCATCGTACCTTGCTCCGGCCGTGGATTAGGGTTGAGCAACGATCGGGCGACAATGCGGCCCTCGGAAGATAACCGCGTGGCAATAGCGAGGTGATCTGCTGACCATTGAGTGGCCACTTCATGGCGCTCCGCTTGAGCGCATCGACGTACTCGCTGGGACTTGTGAGGAGCATCGGAAAGACTGCCGGTGGCGCCCGAGTCGCTGCAGCGCTCAATGCATGAGCGCTAACACACGCGGTTCGACTCAATTTCCAAGGACGATACCTTCCATCAGCACATCCAAACGGCGCCCGCCGAGTTTGGTCTGAGATGATGCCGCTTGTCTGAGCTATAGGCTGTTCACCCACCGCCGTGATGCGCGTGGCATCCACCGCCAGTTACTCCAGCACCAACACGACGAACTGAGGCACCGAAGCACGAACTCGTGGAACGCCTTGCGCAAGGCAGAGCGTTTGTCACGGCGGAAATCAGCGATCGTTTTGAAATCACGCCTGGGATTCTGGCGGCCAGATGACCTCGATGTTGTGCGATGAGGCTCGGCCTCGCCGGTTGGTTTCATAATCTCCATGTGCGCGATGGCCTGCGCTTTCTGGTTCCTATCCGCGCCAGCGTTTGCCCAAGACCCTGCAAATCAGCCGGATCGCGGTGGCCAATAGGGGTTGGCGTATTGATTCGGAACACTAGATGCTCTATAAGCTTAACGTAACGTGAACTTATGACCGCTGTTGTCGTTTCCGGCGCGCCTCGTGGGATGGAATTTCAGATCCGTCCTCTTAGCGCCGAGTTCTGGCATCAAAGTCATATCCGCGTACGACAACCAGGATGAGGGCGTGGCGAGCTTCATCCGCAGGAAGGTTGCCCCTAAGTCTGTCGATACAGATCGTCATCCCGCATGGTAAGCACCGCCGGCTTCAATAGGCCAGCGGTTCAAAAGAATATTCGCGGCATCACCGGTCTACGGCCAGAACGTACCCGCGATGCGTTCGCCGCCGGCTACTCGGCAGCTCTGGATGCAGCCGGAGGAGGCGATCAAGAGGGAAATCAACAAGAGTGACCGGCTTAAGTATACGTAAATGACAAGCTGCAAAGGAGCGAACATTGAGTGATGTTTTCGTCCAGTTTGACCAGGGAACACGGATCGAAGGTCCGATCGACCAAGTGAAGGAGATCGTGGAGGATCACATAAAGGCGCGTGTGACCGCAGGTTCCGGAGCAATGATTCGCAATGGCTCAAGGGAAATTTATTTGTTCGCAGTGGAACTCACCAAGAAGTATCCTTGGACGGGAACCATTACCTGGTCACCGTTGGAGCAGATCCGAGCCTGGCCTGCGCCTAAGATCTTCGGCGACCTTCCCGCCACAGGCGATCGCTACGAGCTGAACGGAACCTCGACCAGCTGCAACGCCAACTTAGAGGGCCTAACGGTTGCGTGGTTCGACGGCAGCAACGTTCATTTTCGGATGGATAGAGATCCAGAGGTCGTCCACGAGTTAGTCCTGAAGAAGTTCATAGAGCTCGCCCGCAAACCGAGCAGATCGATCAAATCTCGCTTGCCTGTTGGGATACTCACTGATGCGGAACGTTCGGAAACAAGGACGTAATTCAGGTTTGGGGTCATGGGCCGCGTAACAACGCCCAGCTGGGGCGCCGTTTGGCGCTCCCCTTGCAAACTAATTTAAGTTCAATCTCTTCGCGAGAGTAATGACATAGTCATCAGCGATATCGGCCAAAGTCAAAGCGACCTCTGGCTCGTGCCAGCCTGCTGCGACAACCTGTCGTACAAGTTCTTGAAATGCCAGCGCGAGAACTTCCTCGCGCCCAGCGGCTCGGCGCGGGTCATCGACCGGATGTAGAGGAGCACTGATGTTTGCTATTAGACGCGTGTGTTCCATTGATCTGATCCCAAGGTTGTCTGTGCGTTACCGAACAAATTCTGGTTCATATTTAAGGGCTTACGCATCGGCTGTCGTTAGCTGCCAATCCCGATTCTTGCCGATGCGTCCATTTCCGCACTGACGGATCATGCAAGCTCTGCCGATTACCAAGGCAAACTCGGAAGAATCGCGGACTTTGGGTGAAAAGATGCCGATGCGGCCACATCTGTAGGGCACAGAGAAGCGGCTGATGGCAAGAACATCATCCCGTCACGGTTGGGTTTTCAATCTCCGGGCAAAGGTGTGGTCGCGAAGAAAGGAAGTCTATGAAGGTGCGCACCTTGGCCGAAAGATATTTCCGGCTGGGATAGGCGGCGTAGAGCGTTGCGCTGAAGTGCAGTGTCTCCGGCAGCACCATCTCCAGCCGTCCTTCGGCGATGTCCGGCTGGATCATCAATGCCGGCAAAAAGACGAGACCCATGCCCTCGAGCGCTGCCAAGTGCAGCATGGTCTCGTTCTCGCTTTGCATCACCGTCCGGAACTTCACCGTTTCGCGGCCCTCCGGAGCATCAAAGGCTAAGCTACCGTTCGAGCTCACGCCGCTGTATTGCAGCAACGAATGTCCGTTGAGATCGGTCAGTTTCGCCGGCCGGCCGGTGCGCGCCAGATAGGCGGGCGAACCTACGGCGTGAAAAACGATCTTCGTCAGCGGGCGTGCGATGAGACCAGGATCGAGTCTTTCGGGTGTCGTTGCGCGCAGGGCGAGATCGAAGCCCTCGTCCACGAGATTGACGATCCGGCCGCTGAAATCAATATCGAGACACACCTCGGGATAACGCTGATGATATTCGGCAAACATACGGGCGACAAGGGTATTTGCAACCCACACCGGAGCGCTCAGCTTTAGCGTCCCACGAGGCGTCACCGCGACGTTGCTAACGGCGGCTTCCACCTCGTCCAGTCCATCGAGCGTCTGCCGGGCCTGATTGAAATAGAGCAGCCCGGTTTCGGTCACGCTGACGTGGCGGCTCGTCCGGTTGAGCAGTCTAGTCCCAAGCCGGTTCTCCAAATGCATTATATGTTTGCTCGCCATCGCTGGCGAAAGACCCAGGCGCTCTGCCGCGGCCGTAAAGCTTTTCAACTCCACTACAGCACAGAAGACCCGTAAACTCGTTAGCGTATCCATCGATTATCAACCTAGAGGAAATGCTTCTTCAACATTGGGCCTATAGATCAATTCATGTGAAACGTTCAATCGTCTTGTCAAAGAAACACCAGCGAAAGTGCGCGGTCCTACCGGATCCCGTTCCGCAGCTGCCGGTATCGCTTCACAGGACATACGCAATGAACAATGCCCGTCTCCCGACCTATTTCGTCAGCCATGGCGGCGGCCCATGGCCGTATATGACTGGCGAATTCCGCCGCAACTTCGACAGACTCGAGCAATCGCTGATCGAAATGAGGGCCGAGCTCGGCGACGCGCCCAAGGCAATCTTGGTGATTTCGGGCCATTGGGAGGGCGAAGGCTTCGCTATTTCGTCTGGCGCCAAACCGGGAATGGTCTACGATTATTCCGGCTTCCCGGAGTATCTCTATCACATCAAATATGGCGCGCCGGGTTCACCGGAGCTTGCCAGGCGCGTGAAGGACCTTCTGCAGGCACGCGGCCTTAAAGCGGGACTTGATCCTGCTCGCGGCTTTGACCACGGCACATTTAGCATTATGAAGCCGCTCTACCCGGACGAGGACATCCCGGTCGTTCAACTCTCACTGGATGCTAGCTACGATCCGGCACTGCACCTTGAAGCCGGGCGCGCCCTGGCACCGTTGCGCGACGAAGGCGTGCTGATCATTGGCAGCGGTCTGAGCTATCACAATCTGCGGGAAATGCGGGGCAGCAGCGGCTACGAGCCGTCGCGCCGGTTCGATGCCTGGCTCCAGCAGACGCTGATCCACTCGTCGCCCTATGAGCGCGCCGAGCGGTTGCTCGAGTGGGAGCAAGCCCCCTTTGCCCGTGCCGCACATCCACAAGAGGACCATCTCATGCCGCTGATGGTGGCCGTTGGCGCCGCCAGGGATGAATCCGGTGCCGTCTCCTACCATCAGACCGACTTCGCAGGCGGGCTCACCGCATCCAGCTTCCGCTTCGGCAATGCGCCCGAAGCTATCCCAACCCAAGGAGAAGCGTAATGACCAATCCCACTTTCAAGCCGGTTGTCTATGTCAAGGAGAACTGCCCCTTCTGCCTGAAAGTCCGACTGTTCCTACTCGAAGCTGGCATGATGGAGGCGGTTGAGATCCGTGACTTCGCGCCCGGATCGAAGCAGGAAGAGGATATTCGTGCCGAACTCAGTCCGCATCTTGCCCAGGTGAGCTTCCCATCCGCCCAGCTTGAACCGGGCCGTTACATCGCCGAGTCCGACGACATCATCGCGTTTCTGGCAGTGAAATCCGGCCGCGAGCCTACCAGCTTGCCGGTATTCGAAAACTATGTCGAAGGCCCATTCAAGATGATGATGAACCTGTGGAAAGAAAATCAACAGCTTAAGGCCGCAGCCGTCTGACCGGTTGGGCAAACAAAAGGAGAAATATGTAATGCCAAATACCGACAAATGGACGCCCTATGTCCTGGCCATTGTGCGAATTGTTACCGCCCTGCTGTTCCTCGAACATGCAACGATGAAGTTCTTCCAGTTTCCGGCGGCGATTCCGGGCGTACCCTATCCTCTGCCCGCCATCATGCTCGCAGCCGGCGCGATCGAGGTGATCACTGGATTGTTGCTGACATTAGGCTACTATACCCGCATCGCCGCGTTCATCGCCTCAGGCGAGATGGCTGCTGCCTATTTTATGGCCCATGCCCCACAAGGCTTCTGGCCAGCTCTGAACATGGGCGAGCTTGCCATCATGTTCTGCTTTACCTTCCTCTATCTCGCCTTCGCCGGCGCGGGCGCCTGGGCGCTCGACAATGCCCGGAGTGCTACGACGGCGACAGCCTAGTTCATCCGAGCCACATAAGTCTCAACCCGGTGTACTGCTGGCGGCCTTGACGTCGCAACCGTCTTGGCTGGCAGTGCTCGGCATGACGGCCCTAGTGAAACCAGCAGCAGGCCGATGGCTTCGGTCTCATCGCGCCAGCTGCAATCATCACCAGCAAACAGCGACGAAAACACAACGGATCAAACAATTCCGCAGGGTCGCCACACGCTATAATAAGACTAGAACTTCATATGCGCCGTTCTTGGCCGTCGCAGCTGCTAAGATATGGCTCCAAAACTTTGTCACCAGGGCCCAATGTCAGGTGTTTTGCCCGAGCGCTTCTGTCCAAAGCGGTGGTCTCGCGCCAACTGGGAACGCTTTTCGGAGTAGACCGGTGCAACCATTGGGTAGTCCTCAGAGAGACCCCATTTTGCGCGGTATTGATCGGGGGTCAAATTGTACTTGCTGCCCAGGTGACCCTTCATCGACTTAAACCGTTCTCCATCCTCCAGGCAAATAATGAACTCTTCGGTGACTGACTTTTGGATGGAGACTGAGGACTTTTGTTTTTTAAGGGGCGTCGCCACAACGGTCGTGCCCGACGCCTGAATACCATCTAAGGCACCATGCACGCCAGCAATCAGCTTCGCCAGTTCAGCAGTCGGCACAAAATGCTTTTGTACGTAAGCTGCAACAATGCCGGTGGTCAACTCGACAAGTAGAGGGCCGAGCTGGACCCGCTCAAGACTGGGAGTAGAAAGCCGAAGGTCGACGAGCGAAAGCCCACGGGCCGAACGGTTCTTTAACAGGCCTGCATATTTGCCGATCATCTTACTCTTCAGGGGTGAAGGCACCGTGCTCTTCCAAGCGCCAGTGCCGTTGCATGGCCGGTGAGTTAAACCAAGATGCGCTTAATAACTGCGGCAAGCAACAATTTTTATGCGAAATATCAAATAAATACAATTAAAGATTGGTGTATATGATTGAGTCTGTATTACCCTCATTTTGAAGGCTGGGGCGCACGAGCGGGACTGATCGTTTGGGGACCAAACGCTCGGACCGCCCGGTCTTCATGCCAACTCCACGGAGTTGACGGGCAAAGGCCGGACCGGCAGTGCCACTTCAGCAATAGCGTCGGTAAAGTTGAGGCCGTTGATCACAACCCGCATATGTCGCAAACAACGGACTGGCTTCACCGAAGCAGCAGCGTTAGGGATCCTGCTGCGACCGCAGCGGCAATGCTGAAGGTGATGGGAACGAGACAACTGCGCGTCCCGTCGAATATGAACCCGGTCACAGTTGGCCCCAGAAGGGCTGCCACACCCACTGCTGGATCGAAATAGCCAAGCATATGCGTCAGCTGCGATATGCCGGCTTTGGGCGTGCAGATCGCATTTTTCGGAGCATCGGGCGCTCTATATACAGATAGCAAACGATCGCAAAGGCCAGCGAACCCAATGCGACAAACCCAGGTTGCGCGGCGTGCGGCACCCCGACGCGCAACAGCAGCGCCGTTACCATGACGCCGGTAAGCACGTGCCAAATGTAAATGGAATAAGAGGCCTCCCCCAGGAACTGCAAAAATGCAAGTTTGGGAGCGCCTCGCTCCCGCTCTGCGAAAACAGCGCCCAACAACAGCAACACTGCCGGTACGCCCCAGCGAACTACCCGGTCGAAATGGGCCATCGGGTCCCTCGCCAGCAGCAGCACGAATCCGGCAATCATCAAGCCGACGGCGACGCGAAAAGGCAGCCGAAAGCCCTGCTTCCACAAGCGTCCGATGACGATTCCGGCCGCAAATTCAAGAATGATCGGCTCCGTGAAAATACGAACATAGCTGAAGGGCAGCAGGTAATGCGCAACGACGACGGTCACCAGAGCCGCCATCAGGAACCAAAACCGCCTGAGCTCCGGCAGACGCAATGAAATGGCAAAGATGAGATAGAAAAACATCTCGTAGGACAAGGTCCATCCCTGCTCGACAACGGGACGCAGTGCTTCGTCCTTCATGACGGGCAAGAAAAACAGCGAGCCGATCAAATTCCAGATGCTCAAATCCGCGTTAAAGAAGAACTGCGGTTTCAACATGGCCACGACGAATGTTGCCGCCGTCGCAACCCAGTAGAGCGGCACTATTCTGATCAGCCGGCGCAACATGAATTCTTGCGGACCGACCGGTCTTGTCTCGGTCGTGACCCACATGATGAAGCCACTGAGGACGAAGAATATATCGACACCCGCCGCTCCGATCTTGAATTCCAGGCCGTACGCTTCGCTGACATGGAAGAAAACGACGGAAATCGCGGCGATGGCCCGCAGATATTGAATGCTTGTGATGTCGCTACCGATTTTCAAGATGGTGCCTCGCTGGACTGGAACGCCATCGCCGACACGTTGGGGGCCGGTTTAGCGATAAAATGAGTCGAAGGCTGGCAGCCATATAGGATGGCTTGGAGGGCATGGCGGCCCGAATGTCACCGTGACAACCATGTCAGTGAAAACGGATGATTTCCCGCCGGTTTCGTGACAATAATCGGGCAATTCGGCGCGGAGCGCCTGCGTCGCCAAAATTCGGGACTCTCCTTCGTGCGCGAGAGGCTTGCCTATCTGGCGCAGATTCTGTTGGCTGCATCAGTCTATTTCATTCATCGCCATGGTCAGCCCCCGCCCGGAACGCAGGTTCGAGCACAGGCTCCATGAGCTGCCAAGTATCTTCGACTATGGCGCTCGATGCGATACGAATGTGTTGGGCTGGACAGACGCCGATATCGCAGCAGGCCCTAAGGTCCTGACAGCGGCAAACGGATGGTTTTCATGGCGATCCTTAGCCAGTCCCGTCAATCGGCATGCGGTTCCTGTCCGACCGCTTCATCACTATAGTGGTCGACAATGGCACAACACCAGCGGCGGCACGCCGATTAGCACGTTGCACAGACCACATTGGTCGCCCTGTAGGGATCTGAGACGACCTTCTCATCTCAACGCTCGGTGTTCAAAGTCCGTCAATCCAGCGCAGTGCTAACATAACGCCCTGCCCCGTGGGGTGCCCGGTCCAGATCCTCGCGAAAATCGGGGTGGGCCAGCCCGATCAGCGCCCTTGCTCGCTCGGCCACGGACTTGCCCTTAAGGTTCGTCCATCCATACTCCGTAACAACGATATGCGTGTCGTTGCGCGATGTTGTCACCGGTCCCGTCAGCGCCGGAACGATGCGCGAGAACGTGCCTTTCGCCGCTGTGGAATGACAGGCAATGATCGAACGTCCCCCCCGCGAGGCATAAGCGCCGCGCACGAAATCAACCTGGCCGCCGGACGCACTGAACTGCCTTCCGTTCACGAATTCCGAATTACACGCGCCGTTCAAATCGATCTGCAGCGTCGCATTGACCGACACCACCCGGTCATTCTGCGCGATGACGAAGGGATTGTTCACATAGTCGACTGGATAGGCCTCAACAGCCGGGTTGTTGTTCAGGAAGTCGTAAAGCGCCTGATCTCCCAGTGCAAAGGTGAAGATTGACTGCCCGACATGTGTCTGCTTGCAACTGTTGTCAACCACGCCTGCCTTGATTAGCCTGGCGAGACCGGGCGTCATCATTTCCGTGTGGATACCAAGGTGGCGATGTCGAGAAAGCCCCGAGCACACCGCATCAGGCAAAGCACCGATACCCATTTGCAGGCAATCGCCATCTTCCACCAGACCCGCGATGATCGCGCCGATGGCATCGTCCACTTCATTGCGCGCAGCGGCGGCCAACACAGGCAGGCTGACGTCGTTTTCAACCAGCGCTGTCACGCTTGATACAGGGATCATGCAATCGCCCCGCACATAAGGCATGTTGCGATTGACCTCGAGGATCAGCCGGATTCCGGGCTTTCGCGATACCGTGAGCGCATAATCGGTGCTGGCGCCAAGGCTGAAATTGCCATCCATATCCATCGGCGAGACGGTTGCAATCAACGTGTCCACACCGACATGCTCGACCATCGAGCGCGGCACCTGGCTGAAATGACAGGGTACCAAGTCGACGGCGGGCAACGCCTCCGCCGATCGCCTCTTGTCGAGCGCACGCTCCACGCCTCCATGAAAGTAACTCATCGGGACGATCACGTCGCGCAGTTCGAAATCAAACACGCTGGTGCCGGCGACACCAGTGCAAAGAAGATAATAGAGCCGCACATTCTCGACGGCCCCCGCGCGGGCCCGTTCAGCAAACGCCGCAAGGATAGCCGGTGGCTGACCGGCAGCCAGTGGCATCGCGACCTTCGCCCCGGACGGGATCATCGTGACCGCCCTGTTTGCGGATGTCAGCCGTTCGCGATACAGCCTCTGATGGATCGTGGTCATTGGGCCCTCCTCCCAGTGCATTTTCAGAACAAATCGGCAGGCACCGTAACGTTAACCGAGCATCGATCAAAATGTGGGATCTGGTGGGATGACCAGATTTGCCCGTGACACTCTATATCATCGCCACCGATTTCCAGAGGAGTTGACTACGATCACAGTGCGAGCCGCTCGCCGCAAACCTCTTTGACCAGGGATTGGAGCAACTTGATGTGGTCGACCAGCCAACCAAGTTCTTCCGTGGCAACTTCATAATGGGGTCAATAGCGGGCATAGACTTAGGCGCGGTCAAGCCGGGAAAAGCATCGCCGTGCAATTTAGCTGTCGCTCGACCATGCCTCGATCAGCCTTGGCGCTGGCGGCAGGCATGTAGTTTTGCTTCAATTTCTCAGTTAGCGCTCAACTGGATCGAGGCGCGCGAAATGCGCCGCCTCGCCCATGGCAAGCCCGTTTGTAACCGGTACCGGACGGGGAGGCTGGAGTGTCACTGTGGCAGAGATGACGGATGCCGAGGTCGGCACGGCGGCGGCTATGTCCGGCGCGCAAAACAGGCTGAACAGCATATCCATGACGATCTTTGCCCGCCCGTCGGCGATTGAGTAGTAGATCTGCCGCGAAGCGCGGCGCGTCTTAACTAGTCCCGACTGTCTAAGCTCCGCCAATTGTTGCGAGAGTGCGGGTTGCTTGATGCCGAGGCCGTCCTGAATGTCGCTGACCGACCGCTCCTTTGCAGCGATGTGGCAAAGAAGCATCAGCCGGTTGGCATTGCCGAACTGGCGCATGAATTCCGCCGCTTCAGGAGCTTTTTCCTGAAGCGTGCCGAGCAAAACATCCGGTTTCCCGCCAATCATGCCCGCTTCTCCCGAAAATACCAGCTTTCGCCGTCCCGGACTTTATCGGCCGAAGGGCCGAAGGCAATCGTGGCCTGTTCGATGAGGTTCTGGCCGGGGCGCCATCCTTCAGGGGTGGAAGCTTCCTCGCGCTCGGATGCCTGCAGGGCCGCCACGAGGCGCAGCAGTTCGTCGACGGATCGGCCGACATTCATCGGATACCAGACGACGGCCCGGATGATGCCTGTGGGGTCGATGACATAGGTGGCGCGCACCGTCGCACTGCTGGGTGCTGTACTGTCGAGCATGCCGTAGGCGCGCGCGATCACCATGGAGGGGTCTTCCACGACGGGGAATTTGATCGTCACTGCGAACCGATCTTGGATATCGCGCAACCAGGCGACATGGGAATAGAGACTGTCGACCGAAAGCCCCAACAGAGCGCAACCGAGTTTGTCGAATTCAGGCTGTGCCCTGGCAAAGGCAATGAACTCACTTGTGCAAACGGGCGTGAAATCTGCGGGGTGCGAGAAAAACACAAGCCATCGCCCACGAAAGCCAGAAAGCGCGATCTCGCCAGCGGTCGACCGCGCCGTAAAGCCGGGGGCGAGATCGTTCATGCGTGGCGGGACTATCTCTGGGACGTCGTTCATTCTGCGGTCGCTCACTATTGGGCTTTTAAGGTTGAGGGATGCGATCCTTACCTGAAGACCCCTTTGATTTCCACAAAATACATACTTGCATAGATATTGTATATATGTATCTTTGCTACGGTCATTTCACGGAGACAGCAGTCATGAACGAGAGAAGTCCTGATGTTGCGCTCGATCACGCCAGCGCCGTCATCGCCGCGGCGCTCGTTGCCCAAATACGCCGCGCCGTCGTCAAATCTTTCTTTGATAGTCAAACCTTTACCGTTAGCCACGTGGTGCGTGATCCCGGTTCAAACGCCTGTGCCATCATCGACAGTGTGCTTGATTACGACGCTGCCTCGGGTCGCACGACCAGCGTGTCAGCAAACGAGCTTATTAATTACATAAAATCCGCAAGTCTTGAAGTGCAGTGGCTACTGGAAACGCATGCGCATGCGGATCACCTTTCAGCGGCCCCGATGCTGCAGGCGCTTGTGGGCGGGCAACTGGCCATCGGGAAAGACATCGTCCGAGTACAGGAAGTCTTCGGCAAGATTTTCAATGCCGGCACCGAGTTCCAGCGCGACGGAAGCCAGTTCGACCAGCTTTTCAATGATGGGGACCGGTTCAGCATCGGCGGTCTGGAGGCGACGGTTCTTCATGTTCCGGGTCATACGCCTGCGTGCCTGGCCTATGTCATCGGTGATGCCATATTCCCCGGCGATACGATGTTCATGCCGGATTACGGTACGGCACGTTGCGACTTTCCAGGCGGCGACGCCCGCCAACTCTATCGCTCCATCCGCCGCTTGACCAAATTGCCGGCAAAAGCGCGCATGTTTCTCTGCCACGATTACAAGGCGCCGGGCCGTGACACTTACGTCTGGGAAACGACGGTTGGCGCGCAGCGCAGCGGCAATATCCATGTTCACGACGGCGTCACCGAAGACGAATTCTACCAAATGCGCACCGAGCGGGACGCAACGCTCGCCATGCCAAGGCTCATTCTGCCGTCCGTCCAGGTCAATATGCGCGCCGGTCAACTGCCACCCGCCGAAGACAACGGCGTCCAGTACATCAAAATTCCCGTCAACGCACTATGGGCATCATGACCCACCTTAACGCTCTCTGGCCCCTTTCGGGTGGCCTCCTAATCGGCCTTTCCGCGGCCCTCTATCTGCTTCTGAACGGCAGGATCGCCGGCATTTCCGGTCTTGCGGCATCGGCCGCCGGCCTGACCCATGCCGGCATCGGCCGCCTCGGGATTGGCTTCATGGGCGGTATTCTCGGCGGCGCGGCTTTGGCATCCGCTCTAATTCGCCGACCTGAACTGACCATGACGTCATCGCCGCTCCTGCTGGTCGCAGGCGGCCTCATCGTCGGTTTCGGCACGCGGCTTGGCTCGGGTTGCACCAGCGGTCACGCGGTCTGCGGCATAGCTCGCCTGTCTGCGCGCTCGCTGATCGCCACCGCGACCTTCATGGCGGTTGCCGCACTGACCGTGTTTGTCGTTCGAACAGTCTTCGTGGGAGGTGCATGATGTTTGCACGTATTTTGACAGCCATTGCCTGCGGGCTGCTGTTCGGGGCTGGGCTCGTCGTATCCGATATGATCAACCCGGCCCGTGTCCTGGCCTTCCTCGACATCACCGGCAACTGGGATCCCTCGCTCGCCTTCGTCATGGGCGGAGCCCTGATCCCTTCGTCAATCGCCTATCTGATCCGCAACCAACGCCCGGCGCCCGTCCTCGATACATCGTTCCATGTCCCGACCAATGGAAAGCCGGACAGAAGGTTGATCGGCGGCGCGGTTCTGTTCGGCCTTGGCTGGGGCCTTGTCGGCCTGTGTCCAGGTCCCGCCATCGCGGCTCTGACGACCGGCCGTTGGGAGCCAGTGCTGTTCACCGTCGCCATGCTGGCGGGCATGGTCGCCTATCGTTTCACGCTCGGCCGGCCGGTGCCGGACTACAATTTCAAATAGTCCTTAGGAGGACACCATGGATATCCGCAAGCTCACTGACGCGCTCGCAGCCTCTCCGCAGATCCGCATCGAGAACCTTAAGGAGCTCGCGGCGGCACCGTCATAAACGACAAGCGCGATTTCGCCATGATCCATGTCTGCCCGCCACAGGTGGCTCCCGATTTCATCCGCCCAAGCCCGCTTGCGGCCGCTAGCGGCTGGATAGAGGTCGATGAGGCGACGCTCCAGCACAAGCGGTTCGAAAACATCTTTGCGCTTGGTGATGCCGCATCGACTTCAAATGCCAAGACTGCGGCCGCAGCCCGCAAGCAGGCTCCCATCGTGGCCGAGAATCTGCTGGCAGTGATGGTCGGCAAGAAGATGCCCTGCTTCTATGACGGTTACGGTTCCTGCCCGCTAACCGTCGAGCGCGGCAAGATCGTGCTGGCCGAATTCGGTTATGGCGGCAAGCTCCTTCCGACCTTTCCGACCTGGATGATCGACGGCACGAAGCCGTCCGCACTTGCCTGGTATTTGAAGGCCGAAGCCCTGCCGCCGATCTACTGGCACTGCATGCTCAAGGGGCGTGAATGGCTTGTTTCTCCTAAACTTGAGAACGAGGCCGACTGAGGGCTGCCTGATTGGAACAAACTCATGTACCTCGATCCTCTCCAATATGGACTGGGAGCATTTTCCGGCGGGCTGGTCGGCTTCACACTCGGCCTGTTCGGCGGCGGCGGCTCTATCCTCGCCGTGCCGTTGATGGTCTATGTCGTCGGTATCCCCAGTGCCCATCTGGCAATCGGGACAAGCGCCTTCGCCGTGGCCGCCAACGCCTTTACCAATCTGATTGGTCACGCCCGGCTCGGGAACGTCAAATGGCGCTGTGCCGGCATCTACAGTGTCGCCGGCATCATCGGGGCGTTGATCGGGTCGACCATCGGCAAGATGGTCGATGGTCAGAAGCTTCTTGTTCTTTTCGCCCTGCTCATGCTGGTCGTTGGTATCCTGATGTTCAAGAAGCGTGGGGCAGAAGGCGATCCCAGTGCGCAGTGTTCACGAGAGAACGTGCACAAGGTTGCCGGTTTCGGCGCAATGACCGGGATTTTTTCAGGCTTCTTCGGTATTGGCGGAGGCTTCCTGATCGTTCCTGGCCTCGTCGCTTCGACTGGCATGCCGATCCTCTATGCCATTGGTTCTTCGCTGGTCGCCGTCACCGCGTTCGGGCTAACGACTGCCTTGAACTATGCATTGTCGGGCTATGTAGACTGGGCGTTGGCGGCAATCTTCGTCGGCGGCGGGGTTGCCGGCGGTATTGTCGGCGCTTCTTTGGCTCGGCATCTCTCTACCCGGAAAGGCATCTTGAACAGCCTGTTTGCTACGCTCATTTTCGTTGTCGCCGCCTATATGCTCTATCGGAGTGTTGGCCAGTCGCCAAATACATAACACCGAAAATGGAAGCACACCTATGCTCGAGAACGATAACGTCCGATGCGAGGCTCTGTCCGGGAGAACGCTGCTACAAGCCCATTGTCGTCACCGAATTCCGGCAATACTAGAGTTGATCGTTGATGCTTCCGCAGGTCAACTCCACCTATCCCGGCTTCCTTCCAGATTTTGGTTCGTCGGCACGACCGGTGCCACCATCTTCTCTTCGCCGGTGTTTAGGAGTGTGCCGATCATGGTGTTCAGCTTCCTGAAGCCGTCCTCGCGGTCGATCAGCGGCGCAAGATTGCGCGCCCTGTCCCTGATCGAATTCAGGAATTCGGTTCCGGACGCGCGGCAGAACTCGTAGAGTTTCGCCTCTACGGCGCCCCTCCCATTGTGCGCGCGGCGTCTTTCCGGGCACGCGACGGTGCCAGGTTGTCGAGCAGTTTGCGCAACGGACCTGCAAGGTGCGTGCCCAGATAGGGATGTCCCCTGCCACTTGGTAGGGCCTCTTGCGGATGTTGATTGAAAGGCCCGGCAGTTCGATCATCGACCGGCTGCGGTGGGCCGAGACGTAGATGAAGTAGGGACCGTCCTGCACATGCTGGACGGGCCCGGCCTCGATGTCGCTGCGGTCGGCGACAACCGCGCCCAGCACGAGCTTCGCCACAAGTCGCGGCCAGATGGGTCGGACGACCATTTCGTCCGGCTCAGCACTACCCAAAATGCACGTCATTCACAAACCGTCGAAGCTCGCCCGCCCCATAGCGTCGTCGGATGCGGCGGTCCTCTGCGTCGTCTCCGGTTGGGGCGTAATGATCACCGACAAGCTGCGATCATACGGAGCGGCAAAGCGCGACATCATGCCGGGTGTCGAACATCGCTCCCCGCAAAGGCCTGAACAGCCGGGCGGAAAATTTCCATCAGCCTATCAATGATCCGATTGCCAATTTCTTCGACATTTGACGCCACGATATCGCGTCAGCCCACCATCGAGCACTGCGAGACTTCGCCATGCAGATTTGGCGAAACTTCGCCCGCCTTCAAGCTACCCGATCGCAGCAAATATCGCACTCCCTTGGCCTTGGCGCGTAGTTTAGGACGCCAGTTACAGCCTTGAAGCGTTTCCTTGAAACGATGAAGACTCTAGGCGGAAACCATGAATCACATCTCAACGCACGTTAACAGGTTCTGAGATTACCTCCTGCCATCATGCCGCGGCCTCGTAACCCCTTGAAACCTGGCTCTCGTGGCCTTCAAGGCGAAAGCGAGCAATCATATCAGTAAGCGCAAGTGCTTCCGACGACAGCTGCCGGGTCGCAGCATTCGTCTCTTCCACCATCGCCGCATTTTGTTGCGTCATGCGGTCAATATCGTTCACCGATGCGTTGATCGAATGGAGTGTTGTTGCCTGTTCGCGGCTTGACGAGGCGATGAGTTCAATATGACCGACGATATGGACGATCTCGCTGGAAATCTCCATCAGCGCATTGCCGGTTCGGCCGACGAATTCTGAGCCAGACGCAACCTCTCGGACGGAATTGTTGATGAGTTCGCCGATTTCCTTGGCTGCGCGCGCTGAGCGCTGCGCCAACTCCCGCACCTCCTGTGCCACGACTGCGAAGCCCTTGCCGGCCTCACCTGCTCTAGCCGCCTCGACGCCCGCATTTAGGGCCAAAAGATTGGTCTGGAAGGCGATGGCGTCGATGGCGCTGACAATCTGGACGATCTTGCCCGACGCGTCCTCAATCCGCCCCATGGCCGAAACCGCGTTTTGGACCACGGAGGCGGAGACGTCGGCGCTCTGTTTGGCACGTTGGACAAGGGCAAGCGCTGCTGCCGCCCTTCCTGAAGAGGTGTTGACGGCGGAGGAAATCTCCTCGACTGCCGCTGCGGTTTCCTCAAGTGCGGCCGCCTGTTTTTCCGTTCGTCCGGCCAGGTCATCAACGGCTTCGGCCATCTGCCGGCCATTGTCGTTGATGAGGGAAGACGTCGCGCGGATATCGCAGAGCGTCTCCCTGAGACCCGCGACAGACATGTTGAAATCCGTGCGGATCCGGTCGAGTTCGGCGGCAAATGGCGTCTCGATCGAGAAATTCAACTCCCCGCACGACAACCGCGTGAGCCCTTCTGCAAGTGCCTCGATTGCTGAGTCAACCTGCACTTTGGCGCTACGTCGCTCAAGTTCGTTGCGGGCGCGTTCCGATTCTGCATCACCGCGAGCGATTTCGGCCTGTTGCTCCATTTCGACATTCGACAGCGCATTTTGTTTGAAGACGGAAAGCGCACGGGCCATTTCCCCGATCTCGTCGCCGCGTGCTTCGCCGGTGATTGCAGTATCTAGCCTGCCTTCTGCAATCTTGCGCATCGCGGCGGTAATCTGGGTGATTGGTCCCTTCAGGGTGACGACCAGCGCGGCGCCTGCGGTCATAGCGATAAGGATGCCGAAGACAATGGCGCCGCCGGATATCCTATTGGCTTGTTGACGATCTTGACCAGCATTTTGCCTTTGCGTCTCGGCGAATTGAGCAAGTAGATTCCAGGTGTTGTCGATCTGCCCGGCAGCGCTGTCGAATTCAGCCTGTTTGTGCGCAGCACCTTCGGAGAGCGCTGCCGCATCCGCCGCAAGCAGGTCTAGGACAGGCTGAGCCTGCTTCGGAATTTCGGCAAAGACTGGATCGTCGTTCACCACGCCGGCGAGACGGCCGAGCTCGGTCTGGTACATGTAGATCGACTGCTGGACTTTCTTCACGCGCATGTCGTCCGGATTGCCGGCCAGCTCGGCGAAGCCGACGCGGATCTCGTTGTTGCTGTTGACGATGGCGCGCAGTTCGTTGCCGACGTTCGTGGCCTGCGAGATATCCTTGTCCGACGCGGCAAGCGCAAGCACGGAGGTCCGCATCAGATCGTCGCCAATCGCCTTGAGACTGTCGCCGACTGAAGCAAGATTGGCAACGATGGTATCTGTCGCTGCGACGTCCAAAGTGTCAGGCGACACCTTAGAAGTGTTCGTAATGGCATCGACGGCAGCGGCATACTGCTCGGCGACGGCTTGCCTGTCCGTCGTCATGGCAGACGAAAGCTGCTCCTTTGCCTTCTGCAAATCGGGGGCATATTTGGCAAGTAGGCTAGTTCTGTCAGCCGGCGTCGTCGCCTTCGTATAGTCATTGCGAAGTTTTGTCGCGATGCTGGCGGCCGCACTGATGGAGACGGAATTGTTCAGGCCGCCTTTGTTGGCGTTTTCCATCTTTTTCGCGCTAGCCATCAGCATGAACGAGCGTTTGCCGACCTGGCCCTGTACGTCAAGAAGTGCTGCGGAAGCAGCGTCCACATCACTGAGAATTTTCTGCTGTCCGGTTTCGATCTGCCAGATCGCTTCGATCTTTTGCGGGATGATTTGCGACTGATCAAGCGCCCGGTCAAGAAGCGCCACATCAGTCGTCGGCCTTAGGCTCTCGACCGTCTGCTTCAGGTTTGCCAGTTGCTCCCGGGCATCCGCAAGCGCGGTATCGCGGGCTTCCTGCGATGGCTTCATCAGAAAACCGGTCATGCTCGAAGAAACATGCTTGAATCCGTTAAGGGACTGCAAAACATGGTTGGAGATCTCCATCCGCCCTTCGAGAAGGCTGGACGCGTAGTACCCCGTCAGTCCCACCGCGCACAGGCTAACGACGAATGGCGCCAAAAGTACGAGTACCTTCGTCTGAATGCGGACCCGCGACATCAAACCATTTACCATGAATACACCCCCACCACCTATTGGAGCAAAACTGTCATCCTTTGCTTAAGGACCGATGAATGGGTTGATGCAAGGATGCGGGGATCACCGAAATTCAATCAGCGAGGGTGTTTATCACCGCCTTGAGCTGAACGTCTTTCGGGCGAAGACATATGGATTAAAATCCATATATAATATAGATTAATCGTTCCATCGAACCTCGATAAATGGCATGTCATTCCTGGTCTGGTCCGCCCAGCCTCTCTAGGTTTCGCGCCGACCAAGGAGTTTGAATCCAATGAACTTTGCCAAGCGAGCTTCGACAGCTTTTTTCGCTGCTGTCCTTTCATTCGGTGCGCTCTTCAGCACGATTGCCCACGCCGACGCCACGCTCGATCGCATCAAGGGACGCGGTTCTCTAACGGTCGGCGTTATTCTGTCGGGCGCGCCATTCGGCTATATCGATCCGGCGGGTCAGGAGCAGAAGGGCTATAATATCGACATCGCCAAGGCGCTGGCCGACAAGCTCGGCGTCAAGCTGGAAACGGTAACCGTCACGCCGCCGAATAGGGTGCAGTTCCTGCAGCAGGGCAAGGTGGATATCCTAATCGCCAACATGCAGTACACCGATGAGCGCGCCAAGATCCTCGACTACGTGCCCACAGCCTATGACCGCAGCGGCGGCGCCGCGGTCGGTCGAAAGGACAGCGGCCTGAAGGACTGGAGCGATCTGAAGGGCAAGGCGGTCTGCGTTTCGCAAGGGTCGAACTACACCCAGCCTTTGATCGAGAAATATGGCGCCGAAGTGAAGGCTCTTCCCAGCCAACCGGAATCGCTGCTGGCATTGCAAGGCGGCAATTGCGCCGTCGCCGTGCATGTCGGCGCCACCGTCGGCCTTCTCCTTCAGGATCGCCCGGAAGAATGGAAGGACTACACCATCCTCTTCCCTACCGAGCTCGTTCCGTCTGATTCCGTGATTTGGCTGCGCAAGGGGGAAACCGAAACCCGCGACGCGCTCGACAAGATCATTCGCGAGCTGCATGTCAACGGCAAGCTCCTAGACTATGCCAGGACCAATCGGCTGCTCAACACCGCCTATCTCGAGGAAGAACACAAGAAGCTCGAGAGTGAAGGCAAGTGACGCTCTTGGTCTCTTGAAAGAAGGCTGTTCATGAAGAATTCCCTTCTTCAGGCCTTCATAGACTGGTCGGGCAGGATCGGGCTCCACTACGAGTTCCTAGCCAGCGGTTATGAGGCACAGATCTGGCGTGGTGGTTTCATCACCACGCTGTATCTCATTGCGCTGCTGATCCCGCTCAGCCTTGCTTTCGGGCTGCTGTTTGCTGCCATGCTGACATCCGAGCGCAAGCTGCTATCGGCGCCGGTGCGAGCGTTGATCGAGATCACCCGCAATACGCCGACGCTGGTCCAACTCATGTTCAGCTTCCTGGTGCTGAACACGCTCGTCTCCAATGTCCTGGGCGGGGCGCAGAACAATCCGCTCTCGCCATTCTTCTGGGTCGTCGCCGTCGTCGGGCTACATGTAGCAGCTCTGCATGCGGACGCCCTTCGCGCCGGCATAGAGGCCGTACCGGAGCAGACGGTGGAGGCAGCGCTCGCCATCGGCTTCAGCCGCCTGCAGATATTAAGGTTCGTGAAAGCGCCCTTGGCGATCCGCACGTCTCTGCCGGTCCTCGTCAACAATCTGATCAATCTGGTGAAGCTCACGACCGTCGGCAATGCCATCGCGGTGAGCGAGATAACCTATGCCTCGATCATGGTCTGGACGCAGCGCGATAACGTCGTCGAGCTGATGATCGTCATCCTGCTGTTCTTCAGCGCGATCAACCTGGCCGTCGCCCGGATCGGCCACTGGGTCGAGAAGCGCCTGGCGGTGCCGGGGTTCGGGGTGGGATCATGACGAACATGAATATCCTGTCGGCGTCGGCGCACAGCCGGCTGCCATGGTTGTTTGGCGCGTTGATCGCGCTTGCCGCCATCTGGCTGCTTGCCGATCTTTCGCTGCTGCCGACCCTCGTCGCGTGGTTGCCCTATCTTGCCAGCGGCTTTCTCATGAACATCCTCATCAGCCTGCTCGCCATGGTGGGTGGCACGACGCTCGGCGTGGTTCTCGGCATTTTCGAACTCGCACCCTTGAAGCTCGTGCGCTATCCGGTCGTCTTCTATGTTCAGGTTTTCCGCAACGCACCGCATCTCGTGCTGATCTTTGCCACCACCTACATCTTCCCGTTCGAGATCGTGGTGTTCGGCCACTACCTGCCCTTCCCCGACTGGCTGAAGGCGGTGATCGGGCTTGCCATTCCGACCAGCGCCTATGTGGCTGAGATCACGCGTGGGGCCATTCAATCTATCGCCACGACGCAATGGGAAGCAGCCAAGGGCCTCGGCTTTTCCAGGCTGCAGGCGCTGCGCTGGATCATCCTGCCGCAATGCGCCCGCCGCTCGCTGCCACCCTGGATGAACCTCTTTTCCTCCATCACCATGGGGACCGCGCTGGCCTCGCTCGTAGGGGTCCATGAACTCCTGCATGCCGCAACAGATGCAAGCACCGCCGTTCGCCGGCTGGATTTCACTGTGCTTGCCTATGTCGTGGTGATGACGGCGTTTTTCGTTCTTTGCTACCCTATTTCGAGCCTCACGCGCCGCCTTGAGCGTCGCCTGAAAGTATGAGGAGCCGGGCATGAGCCAAGCCGCGACCAATCCGATCGTCGATCTGGCGGATGTGCACCTGTCCTTCGGGCCCACGCAGGTGCTTAAAGGGATCGACTTGCAGGTGGCGCGAGGCGAGACCGTCTCGATCATCGGTCCTTCCGGATCCGGCAAGTCGACGATCCTGCGCTGCATCAACGCGCTGGTGACGCCGCAATCTGGCCGTATCACCGTCAATGGCGCGCGCATCGACCAGATGACCAGCGAGAAAGACCGGATCAAGCTGCGACAGAGGGTCGGCATCGTCTTCCAGCAGTATAATCTGTTCCCGCATCTGTCGGTCATCGACAACATCACGCTCGCGCCGACCCGTATCCTCGGCATCGATCGGGCCGAAGCTGAACGTCATGCGAAGGAACTTCTGGCGCAGGTGCGTCTGTCGGAAAAGGCGCTGATGTATCCGGGGCAGCTTTCCGGCGGGCAGCAGCAGCGCGTGGCGATTGCCCGCGCGCTTGCCATGAGGCCGGATCTCGTCTTGTTTGACGAGGTCACCTCGGCGCTCGATCCGGAAACCGTGGGCGAAGTGCTCGCCGTTATTCGTGATCTCGTGAAAGAGGGCATGACAACCATTCTCGTGACGCACGAAATGCGATTTGCCGAAGAAATCAGCGACGTCGTCGTCTTCACCGAAAACGGCCGCATCGTCGACAAGGGATCGCCCGAGGACATCTTTCAGAAATCGGCAAATCCGCGCATTCACCGCTTCGTCAACGGGCTGGCTGGCGGACGCAGCGCTCTGGAAGACGGCGAAGGTATTTGAAGGGATTGATTGTGGACAAGGTTTCTCCGCTCACGACGGGCTTTGCCGGGGCCATCGTCTCGTCCGAACCCCTGAAGGACAGGGCCGCCGTTCAGGCGGCCCGCACAGCGATCATCGACTGGCTGGCCTGCGTCTTCGGCGGCGCCCTGGATCGCACGACGCTTATCCTGCTCGACCAGCTATCGCCCGGCAACGGTAATGCGGTGATTGTCGGGCAAGAGCGCCGTACCGATGCCCTTACGGCTGCGCTGATCAACGCCCATGCAGGCCACGTGCTCGACTACGACGACGTGCATTCGAGCGTACGCGGCCATCCAACGACGGTGATCGTTCCGGCGCTTCTGGCACTTGCCTCCGAAGTCCGGCTTTCCGCGGAGCGATTGATCGCCGGCTACATCGTCGGGCTTGAAGCCATGGCCCGTCTCGGGCTGTCGCTCGGCACCAAGCATTACGAGAACGGCTTCCATGCCACGGCAACGCTCGGCACGATCGGTGCCGCAGCGGCCGTCGCCCATGTACTTGACTACTCGCCAGAGGAGACCGCGGTGGCACTCGGACTTGCCGCCACCCATTCGAGCGGATTGCGCCTACAGTTCGGCCATGACGCCAAGCCCTACCACGCCGGAATGGCCGCGCGCTCCGGTCTCTTGTCGGCCAGGCTCGCCAAGGCTGGTTTCGGTGGTGCGAGGGACTTTCTCGACAATCCCACCGGCTTCTTTTCCGCCTTCGCCTTTGGCCAAGAGCGCCCGCAGGCAGTGGTGGAGAACTGGGGCTCTGCCTGGCAGATCGTCTCACCGGGGCTGACGCTCAAGGCCTTTCCATGCTGCACAGCAAGCCACCCCGTCGGCATGATCGGTCTTCAGCTTTATCAGGAAGGCTTGCGCGCGGAAACGATAGACGCCGTGACCATCACCTTCCCGCCGGGCGGCGATGCCGCACTGGTCGTGGCGAACCCGACCAACGGGATCGATGCGCGCTTCAGCGCCGAATATGTCTTTGCAACCGCGCTCATCGACGGGGCGCTCCGGATCGACCATTTCGCCGAGACGCCGGTTCGCGATGACCTGATGGCGATTGGCCGCCGTGTCCGGCGCCGGCATGACGAGACCGCCCCTCGCCTGTCCAGCGATCCGAAAACGCGCTTCGTGATTGCGGAGGTGGACCTTATCAATGGCAACCGGCTGACCCGGGAATTCAAAGGCCTGCCTGGCGTCAGCGACCCGACCGACAAATTCCGCGAGGCAACGGACAACCATCCGGCCGTTTCGGCCGTTCCAGAGCTTGCGCGGACGATGTTGAGCGAGAATGATCTCTATCGCTTCCTCGACGTGCTCGGCCAGCGTTTGACCTGATCCTTTCCGTAATTTCGAGGCATGAAACCATGAGCAAGACCCGCAAGATCCATCTCGGCCTGTTCCTGCAGGGAGCCGGTCATCACGTATCCGGCTGGCGCCATCCCGAAGCGGAGGCCGGCAGCGAGAATTTCGAGCTGCTGCGACGGATGGCGCAAATGGCGGAAGCGGCCAAGTTCGACATGCTTTTTCTGGCAGATGGCCTGACGAGCGGCATCGACGCGCACCCGTCCATGATCGCCCGTTTCGAACCGCTGACCCTACTTGCCTCGCTTGCCATGGTCACCGACAAGATCGGACTTGCAGCCACCGCATCGACCACCTACGGCGAGCCCTATCATATCGCCCGCGCCTTTGCCTCGATCGACCATCTGAGCCATGGACGCGCCGCCTGGAATATCGTCACAACCTCCTATGCGCGCACCGCCGCCAACTTTTCCAAGAGCCATCCGGAACATGACGAGCGCTATGCCGTGGCCGAGGAATTCGTCGATGTGGTGCGCGGGCTCTGGGATAGCTGGGACGACGATGCCTTTCCGAAGGACAAGGAAAGCGGCGTCTATGCCGATCCGTCCAAGGTGCACGTGCTCGACCACAAGGGCAAGTATTACACCGTCAAGGGGCCGCTCAACATCCCGCGCACGCCGCAGGGTCATCCAATCCTCATCCAGGCCGGCTCGTCGGGTCCTGGCCAGGACCTAGCCGCCCGCACCGCCGACATCGTCTTTACTGCGCAGCAGAACCTCGAGGAGGCGCAGGCCTTCTACAAGAGCCTCAAGGGCCGTGTTGCCGGTTTCGGCAGAGAGCCTGACGCCGTCGCGGTCATGCCGGGCTTCCTGCCGGTGATCGGCAGAACGACGGCTGCAGCCCGCGAGAAACTCGACGTTCTCAACCGCTGGACTGAGATCAAAAGCGCCATGCCCCTGCTCGAGGAGCGGATCGGCCATAGCCTTGCCAACTACGATCTCGACGGCCCCTTGCCGGACCTGCCGATTTCGGACCAGTTGCGCAGTCGCGCCGAACTCTTGAGCGAACTGGCGCGACGGGAAAAGCTGACGATCCGCCAGCTTGCCTTGCGGGTTGCCGCCGGCCGCGGCCATCATATCGTGCTCGGAACCCCGGTGGAAATTGCCGAGCGCATGCAGCGGTGGTTCGAGAACGGCGCCGCCGACGGTTTCAACGTCATGCCGCCGTTCTTTCCCGACGGGCTCGAGGATTTCACGCGCGAGGTGGTGCCCATTCTTCAAGAAAAAGGCCTTTTCCGCACGGACTACGACGGTACGACCCTGCGCGAGCATCTCGGGATTGGGCGGCCGGCACGCGGCTAGCAACTTGGACGCTGCGCATCGCCCAACAGCCGCTCTTTGCCTCAAGCCCCTCGCGCATTTCCGAAAAATGAACGCATTGAAACCAAACTCGGCGATGATAGGTCATCGACCACTAGAGCCAGTTGATGCGCCTCAGCACCCAAAGTGTGGCGATCGATGTGATCGTGACGAAGGCAACGATAATGACGAAAGCCCAAGTGTCATTGACGCCAGGAATGCCTCCGACATTCATGCCGAAAAGGCCTGCCACCACGCTTGGCGGCAGCAGCAGGGCCGCAAGGGCAGCGAGGCGGTTGGAGTTGCGGGCGATGCGCTCGCTGATCACGGTCGAGAGGTCGTCATGCAGGATGCTGGTGCGATCGCGTATGGCGTCGAGATATTCGATGAAGCGCATCAGCTTGTCGATCACCTCGCGCATGCGGAGCTTGTCACGTTCGGCCAGCCACGGGGCGTCATCGTGTTCTATCCGGCTGAGTGCGTCACGCTGGGGCGCGAGGTAGCGGCGAAGTTGTACCGCCCGCCGCCGGAGGAGCTTAAGGCGTTCGCGCACTTGGCTCGCTTCGCCATGAAAGATCATCTCGTCGAGCTCATCAACCTCCTCGTCCATGGCGTCCAGTACGGGCTCGAGATCGCGCACCAGCTTGTCGCCAATGAGGGCAAGCAGATCGCCGGTGCGCTGGGGACCCTTCCCCTTCTCCAATGACAAACGGATGTCGCGCAGCGCTGTGATGTAGTGACCGCTGTCGCGCAACGAGACGATTCGGTCAGCATCGACCCAGAGATGCAGCGGCACGAGATCTATGTCAGTGGGTTTCTCGGCCACTTCCTCCGGCGACGTGGCGCACACGCCCCGCAAGATAATCAGTAGCCCGTCGTCAACGGGTTCGACACGCGGACGGGATTCCTCCTGCAAAAGCGCCTCGGCCACAACGGGGTCGAATTGGCTTTTTTGGTGAACCCATTCGGCCGCGGCTGGATGATCGCGCTCCAGATGAAGCCAGACCACGCCTGCTTCCCGCTTCCACGCGCGCAACTCGGCCATCTCCAGCTGCGTGCAGCCACCGCGGCCGTCGAGCAGCAACGCGAAACGCAATCCTGGTTCGGCACCATAACTGACTGTCGATGTTTTTGATGCTTCCATAATGCCTCGTTACATTTTGGTCCGTGAGACCAAAAACGCAAACAACACAAAAGCTTGCGCGTGTGCCCTTCACATTATCAGTTCAGACCAAAGTCGCAATACAACAGCAGGCCGCTTGCTCGACCGGCACGCTTGGCCAACCTTCAGCCTAGGATGCGGCATTTTAGGTATTCGCGCATCTGGTTGATGGCTATATCTCGGGTCAGGCCTTCCGATTGCAGGCCGGCCCGCAGCCACAGCCCGTTGAGCAGCGCCGTGATCGACAGCGCCACGGCCTCGCATTCGCCACGTGGCAGCAGATGCACCAGCACCGACACCAGGTTGGAACGCATGCGGCAATGGAGGGGTCGAGACTTCTCGGCCCCTGAGGTTCCTGGATGCAATTTGTCGCTCTCGGCGCCGTCGTGTGGGCGTTTCAGTTCTGCCCAAGTAAAACACATCAATGAGCCTGGACGACATGGGCCCACATGGGCCCCGACACAGCACAAATCCACTCTTCTCGCGATCGCCGGTCGATCCTATAGCTCGCTATAACGCCTGACAGATCGCGATCTGGTCGCGCGATTCCCCTTCGCATGTGCGAAACGCCCGCGGATTTAACGCCGGAAGGTCAAAAAAGTATCGGTTTGGTGCTGAAGGCGTAGTAGCGACGGCCTACTAGCCTGCTAAACTACGGTCAGGTCTTGCCTTTGGGAGGAGGTGGCGATGCTCAGATGCACAATCAAAGCCGAGGAGGAGCCGACATGAAGCCGGACTTGGAGGTCGTCCAGATTGGAAGCGGAGAGTCGTTTAAGGCCTGGGAACACGGCTATCCGTTCCATACGGTGCGTTGGCATTTCCATCCGGAGTATGAAATTCACCATGTCGTCGCGACGAAAGGCCAGTACTTCGTTGGCGATTTCATCGGCGAATTCGAGCCGGGCAATCTGGTCCTGACGGGGCCGAATCTTCCGCACAACTGGATAAGCAGCATTCCGACGGGAACCTGCGTACCGTTGCGTGGCAGGGTGGTCCAGTTCACGGAGGGATTTCTGGCCGATGCGACGAAGACCTTCCCCGAATTCGAAGCCTGCGCCCCGATGCTTGAGCTTAGCCGCAGAGGCGCGCTGTTTTCAACGCTGACGGCAGCAAAGGTGGGGCCGCTTTTGGAGAAATTGGTGAACGCGAGGGGTCTTCGACGCCTGGAATTGTTCATGGGTATCCTGGGTCACCTTAGCTCGGCCGACGAAATGCGCTCTCTGGCAAGCACCAGATATACGCCCGATCCCTCCGGTTTTATGTCCAATGGCGTCAATCAGGCCTTGCTCTACATCAACAGCCACCTGACGGAGCCATTTACCGAAGCGGATCTGGCCGACCTGACGGGACAAAGTTCAAGTGCGTTTTCGCGCAGTTTTCGCCGCCACACCGGGATGGCCCTTGTTCAATATGTCAATCGGCTCCGGATAAATTTCGCCTGTCATTTGTTGATGAGCAAACCAGATCTGTCGATTACCGACATCTGCTTTGCTTCCGGATTCAACAACATTTCGAACTTCAACCGCCAGTTCCTGGCGCAGAAGAGCATGGCTCCTTCGCGCTTCAGGACGTTGCTGGTGCAAAATGTGAGAGCGGTGGAGGCCGCCTAAAAGGGAGGACTGGGAGGAACATAATTACCGCCGGAACACCAACGCGGATCGCATGCGATCTCGCGAAGGGGATCGCCTGTCCGTCGTCCAGGCGGATTGAGCACCAAATCGACAAAGACCACAGACAATGAAAACGGAGGAAAACATGAGACACTCATTGAAAATAAGCGGCGCTGTTGCACTCGCCATCGGTCTGCTCAGCAGCACGTCCAGCTTCGCGCAGTCAGGAGCGACCGTCGCATTCCTTATGCCCGACCAGGCATCGACCCGCTACGAACAGCACGATTATCCGGGCTTCGCTGCCGAGATGAAGAAGCTCTGCGCCGATTGCAAGGTTCTCTACCAGAACGCCGACGCCGACGCGTCGCGCCAGCAGCAGCAGTTCAACGCCGTCATGTCGCAAGGCGCCAAGGTCATTGTGCTCGATCCGGTCGATTCGACTGCTGCCGCCTCTTTGGTGAAGCAGGCGCAGGCTCAGGGCGTCAAGGTCATTGCCTATGACCGTCCAGTTCCCGATGCCAAAGCCGATTTTTATGTCTCTTTCAACAACGAAGGCATCGGCAAGGCGATCGCAGATAGCCTCGTCGCACATCTGAAAGCCAAGGGTGTTTCGACTGCCGACGGCGGTGTGCTGCAGATCAACGGCTCTCCAACCGACGCAGCCGCGGGCCTTATCAAAAAGGGTATCCACGCCGGTCTCGACAACAGTGGCTACAAGATCCTGGCGGAATACGACACGCCGGAATGGGCTCCGCCGAAAGCACAGCAATGGGCCGGCGGTCAGGTAACCCGCTTTGGTAAGAAGATCGTCGGGATCGTCGCTGCAAACGACGGCACCGGCGGCGGCGCAATCGCCGCGTTGAAGGCCGCAGGTGTCGATCCGGTGCCTCCGGTTACCGGCAATGATGCGACCATTGCTGCGCTTCAACTGGTCATTGCCGGCGACCAGTACAATACCATCTCCAAGCCGAGCGAAATCGTCGCCGCGGCTGCCGCCAACGCTGCCGTGGAATTGCTCGCGGGCAAGACGCCGAAAGCCGAGGCGACGTTGTACAATACGCCGTCGAGACTTTTCACGCCCGCCGTCGTCACGGCGGAAAACCTGAAGGCTGAGATCATCGACAAGAACATCATGAAAGCCAGTGAACTCTGTGTCGATCGTTATGCTGAAGGCTGCAAGAAGCTCGGCATCGGAGGCTGATCCCAGCTCTCGCCATGGCTGCTGATCGCGGCCATGGCGACCATCGACTTCTCGTCCGTTGAAAGGCTCGTCAGATATGTCCAATTCGTCCAACCAAGCAACCTCAGTCGGAGAGCTGGTGCTTAGCCTGCGCGGCATCTCCAAGAGTTTCGGTGCCGTATCGGCATTGACGGACATCGACCTCGATGTCCATGCAGGTGAGGTCGTGGCCCTGGTCGGCGACAACGGCGCCGGCAAGTCGACCCTGGTGAAAACGCTCGCCGGTGTCCATCAGCCGACGTCGGGAACTATCACGTTCTGCGGCCAGGTCGTCACGATGACGGATCCGAGCGCCGCACTCAATCTCGGCATCGCCACCGTATTTCAGGATCTGGCGCTGTGCGAAAACCTTGACGTGGTTGCCAATATTTTCCTTGGTCGCGAGTTGAGTCCCCTGCAGCTCGACGAAACGGCGATGGAGGTACGATCGTGGACGCTGCTGAACGAGCTTTCGGCACGCATCCCCAGTGTGCGAATTCCCATTGCCTCCCTGTCCGGCGGTCAGCGGCAGACGGTGGCGATCGCGCGTTCGTTGCTGCTCGAGCCAAAGCTCATCCTGCTCGACGAGCCAACAGCAGCCCTCGGCGTCGCGCAGACTGCCGAGGTTCTCAATCTGATCGAACGCGTCCGGGACCGCGGCCTCGGCGTTATCATGATCAGTCACAACATGGAGGACGTGCGCGCGGTCGCCGACCGCATCGTCGTACTCAGGCTTGGCAGAAACAATGGCGTCTTCACCCCCGAGGCCTCGAACCACGAATTGGTCGGCGCCATCACGGGTGCTGCGGACAATTCGGTTTCACGGCGAGCCAGTCGCCGACAGGCACAGGATGAAATCTCGCAGGAGGGTCGGGCATGACCGATACGAAAGAAGCGACCACGATGCTCGATCGAAGCGACGTCCGCATGAAGCATGAAACAGGCGTTGCAGGCACCATACGCGCTTTCTTTGATCGTGTTCGATCCGGAGATCTCGGATCCCTGCCGGTGGTTGTCGGGTTGGTCATCATCTGGACCGTGTTCGCCACCCTCAACCCGATCTTCCTGTCGAGCAACAATCTCGTCAATCTGCTGTTCGACTGCTCGACGGTGGGTGTCATTGCATTGGGGATCGTCTGCGTTTTGATGGTCGGCGAGATCGATCTTTCCGTCGGATCGATCAGTGGCTTTGCCTCGGCCATGGTCGGAACTCTCTGGGTCAACCAGGGCTGGCCTGTACCGCTGGCAATCCTTGCTGCAGTGGCGGTCGGCGGACTGATCGGATCGCTCTACGCGTTGCTCTACAACCGGCTGGGAATGCCGAGTTTCGTTTCCACCCTTTCCGGCTTGCTCGCGGTTCTCGGCATGCAGCTCTATATCTTGGGCTCGACAGGCTCGATCAACCTGCCTTACGGCTCGGCTGTGGTGAACTTCGGCCAGATGATGGTGATGCCGCGTCTGGTAGCCTATATCCTTGCGGCGCTGCCGTGCATCGCGATCCTGTGGACAGGCGTGCGCGCGATTGCACGGCGCCGAGAAGCGAACCTGTCCGCGCCGTCGCTCGGAAGCATCGTTTTCCGCGCGGTTGTCATCACGGTCGTCCTCGAACTCATCGTTCTCTACCTGAACCAGGATCGTGGCATCCCATGGATGTTCGGGCTCTTCGTCGGATTGGTCATGGTCATGAACTACGCTCTGACCCGGACGCAGTGGGGACGCTCCATGACGGCGGTCGGCGGCAACCGCGAGGCCGCCAGGCGCGCCGGCATCAACGTGCGGGCAATCTATAGCAGCGCTTTCGTGCTTTGCTCGATGCTTGCGGCACTGGGCGGTGTCCTCTCCGCGGCCCGTTTGGCATCGGCAAGCCAGCAGGCTGGAACCGGCGACGTGAACCTCAATGCCATCGCGGCTGCTGTCATCGGCGGCACCAGCCTCTTCGGCGGACGCGGCAACGCCTTTTCCGCATTGCTTGGCATCATCGTCATTCAATCGATCGCCAACGGTCTGACGCTTCTCGATCTGTCATCATCGCTCCGTTACATGATCACCGGAGCCGTACTTGCTGTTGCGGTCATCGTCGACTCGCTGGCACGCCGTTCTCGTGTCTCCCATGGCCGAGCCTGACATTCGACAAACGCCAACCAACGCTATCCGCAAGCCGGCAGCGAAACGGGAATATAATGAGGAATCTTATATGAGACAGTCACTTTCGGGCAAAGTCGCCGCCATAACCGGTGCCGCCTCGGGTATAGGTCTGGAATGCGCGAAGGCTCTGATCGAAGAGGGCGTCAACGTTGTTCTTGTCGACCGGGCGCAAGAGGCGTTGAGGAAAGTGTGTCAGGAGCTTGGCCCTCTGGCTTTTCCCCTTGTCGTGGACCTGACGAATCCCGCCAGCGTCTCTACAATGCTGCCGCAGATATTGGACAGGTTCGGAAAGCTCGACATCTTCCATGCCAATGCCGGCTCCTACGTCGGCGGCGAGGCCGTCGATGGCGATCCGGACGCCTGGGACAGGATGCTCAACCTGAATATCAACGCCGCATTTCGTTCGGTTCACGCCGTTCTGCCGCACATGGTCGAGCGCAAGAGCGGCGACATCATCATGACCAGCTCGGTCGCCGGGATGGTCCCAGTGGTCTGGGAGCCGATTTACACCGCCTCCAAGCATGCCGTGCAGGCTTTCGTCCATACCGTCCGACGCCAGGTCTTCAAGCACGGCGTCCGCGTCGGGGCCATTCAGCCCGGGCCGGTGGTGACCGCTCTCATTGGCGACTGGCCGAAGGAGAAACTCGATGACGCAATTGCCCAAGGCGGCCTGATGGAGCCGAGCGAGGTTGCCGAAGCGGTTATCTTCATGCTGTCGAGACCTCGCAATGTCACGATCCGCGACCTCGTGATATTGCCGCTGAGTACGGACCTGTGACGATGGCACCTTATTTCATCGGGGTAGATGTCGGGACCGGCAGCGCGCGCGCCGGGATATTCGACGACAGCGGCCGGCTCATGGGTTCGGCCAAGCGAGCGATCATGGTCTGGCACGAGGCAGGAAGCATCGTCGAGCAATCCAGCGAACAGATATGGGCGGCGGTCTGCGACAGCGTCAAGGAGGCGCTCTGCGGCGCAAAGGTCGCGTCAGCAGATATCGCCGGAATCGGCTTCGACGCGACATGTTCCCTGGTTGTCGTCGATGCCGAGGGTGCCCCGCTGCCGGTTGGCCCTTCCGGAGATCCCAAGCGCAATATCATGGTCTGGATGGACCACCGAGCCGCGGGGGAAGCCGAAGAAATCAATGCCGGCGACCATACTGTTCTGAACTATGTCGGCGGTCGGATTTCCCCCGAAATGGAGACGCCGAAGCTGCTGTGGCTCAAGCGAAACCTTCCCGAAACCTTTGCAGCCGCGGGCCATTTTTTCGATCTTGCGGACTATCTTACCTGGCGCGCGAGCGGGTGTCTTAGCCGGTCGATTTGTACGGTCACCTGCAAATGGACTTATCTCGCGCATGAGAACCGGTGGGACGCAGACTATTTCAACGACATCGGCCTTGGCGAACTGGTAACCGAAGGTTTTTCACGCATCGGCATGGACGTCGTCGAACCGGGTAGCCCGCTCGGAAAGGGTCTCACCTCCAAGGCCGCCGCCGATCTCGGGCTTCAATCGGGGACAGCGGTTGGCGCTGCCCTTATCGACGCGCATGCCGGCGGCGTCGGCACGCTCGGCGGCACGCTCGAAGGTATCGCCCCCGATATCCGCCGACGGCTTGCTTATGTCTTCGGCACTTCGGCATGTTCCATGGCGTCCAGTGACAAGCCAGTCTTCGTCAACGGCGTCTGGGGGCCGTACTACTCTGCCATGATCCCGGGCCTCTGGTTGAACGAAGGCGGCCAGTCGGCGGCGGGCGCCGCAATCGATCACCTGGTCTCGATGCATCCTGCCTCTCCCGGATTGCGGGCCGAGGCCGAGGCGGCTGGCACTTCCCTGGTGGCCTGGCTTGAAAGCGAAGCAGGCAGGATGTCCAATGGATTGTCGAACGTGGTTGCGCTTGCCGGATCGGTCCATGTCGTCCCCGAGTTTCTCGGCAACAGATCACCACATGCGGACCCGGACGCCCGAGCGATCATTGCAGGCTTGGGCCTCGATGCGGCCGACGCAAACCTCGTCGGCCTCTATGTCGCGGGCATGTGCGGCATTGGCTACGGGCTCAGGCAATTGCTGATAAAGCTCGAAGACGATGGCCTTCCAATCGAGTTGATCGTCGCCAGCGGCGGAGCGGCGCAGAGTGATCTCGTGCGCCAGCTTCTGGCGGATGCCACCAACGTAGCCGTTACCTTTGCGGATACTTCGGAACCCGTGTTGCTGGGCGCTTCGATGCTGGCAGCCGTTGCGGCAGCACGCTACCCCGATCTGACCGCCGCAATGACGGCGATGTCGACAATATCGACCGTCTTTCGGCCCGCTGGAGGTGCGATCGAAAAGCAGCATGACATCCGATATAGGGCCTTCCAGATGCTTCAGAACGTCGAACGGGACATCAGGCAGGTTGGACGCGTCAACCCTTCGCCGAGATAAAACAGCCCGAGGTGCAGCGCATGCGTTGCGCGAAATCCGTGTGCATGACAGACACATATCGAACAAAAATCAGCGGCCGCCAAGGCGTCCGCCGGTTCGCGGTTGGGCACCTATTGGCAAACCCGGCGCGGTTCAGTCTTCTTGCCTGAAATTTAGGAAAGAAGACGTCTAAGAATCTCGGGTCCAATCACACATGGCCGGACCAGCACACATAATAGCCAGCCTCGGCATAACTGCATTGGCATTGTCTGAGGGGCGTCGTTGTAGCCTGTAGCCTGATGCGTGCGCAAAGTGCTATAATGTATAGCCGGAGCCAAAGTCCGGTCGCGTTTCAACCCGTGAATAAGTAGCCGCGGATCATGGAACTCATCGTCGCCCTTGGCCTGATCGTCTTCAAGGTCGCGTTTCTGATTGCGATCCTCCTGCTGCTGCCCTTGCCGCTAACTTGGCTGGAACGAAAGATCGCCGGGCACATGCAGCAGCGGATGGGGCCGATGCGGGTTGGGTGGCACGGGCTGCTGCAGCCGATGGCGGACGGAATTAAGCTCTTAACCAAAGAGGACCACATCCCGGCCGAGGCCGACCGCTTCCTGTTCAAACTGGCGCCAATCCTGGCGCTCGTCCCGCCCTTTGTGGTGTTCGTTGCGATCCCCTTTGGTGAAACTGTCTCGGTCCTCGGTGCCGAGATCACGCTCTACGTCTCCAACATGAATGTGGCGCTTCTTTTCGTCTTCGCTGTGATCGGGATCGAGGTCTATGGCGTCATCTTCGGTGGATGGGCCGCCAACAGCAAATACGCCGTGCTGGGCAGCCTCAGGACCTGCGCGCAGATGATCAGCTACGAAATCCCGATGGGGTTCGCGGTCATCGGCGTGGTCATGTTGGCGCAATCCATGAGCCTGCTCGACATCGTCAGGGCGCAAGCCGATCTCTGGAACGTCGTCTACCAACCGGTCGGCTTCTTCGTGTTCTTCGTCGCGGGACTGGCCGAAGCGCAGCGCATTCCCTTCGACCTGGCTGAAGCGGAAGGCGATCTGGGGGCCGGGTTCCATACCGAATATAGCGGTATCCGCTTTGCGTTTTTCATGGTCAGCGAATATGCCATCGTGTTGCTGGTATCGGTCTTGGTGGTGATCCTGTTCTTCGGCGGCTGGAACGGCGTACTGGTCCCCTTGCCACCGCTCCTCTGGTTTCTGCTCAAGGTCGCATTCTTCGTCTATCTGTTTATCTGGTTCCGCTTCACTTTCCCCCGCTACCGCTACGACCAACTGATGGCGATCGGATGGAAAGTCTTGCTTCCTCTTTCGATGGCGAACATAATTATAACCGGTGTACTTTTGGGGGCCGTAGCGGCTCCCTAGCGAGGCGGCGATGTCGCGCGCGCAGGACAGAGTTGGAACATGGATTGGCTGGGCGTTCTTCGCCGATTTGGCGAGCGCCTTGGCTCTGACCTTCGGCTACATGTTCTCCAGATCCGTGACCATGCAGTATCCGGACAAGGAAAAATGGTTGCCCTATTCGCGCTATCGCGGGCATCACTTCCTGACGCGTGACGAAGAGGGCGAGATCAAGTGCGTGGCCTGCGAACTCTGCGCGCGGATCTGTCCCTGCGACTGCATCGAAGTCGTCCCCTACGAGGACGAGAAGGGTAACCGGCACCCGGCCAAATTCGAGATCGACACCGCCCGGTGCCTGTTCTGCGGACTGTGCGAGGACGCTTGCCCGGCGGACGCAATCGCGCTTGGGCAACAATATGAATTCTCGAGTTTTTCTTCGCGCGACTTGGTGATCGGGCGCGACGACCTGCTCGGCAAGCCAGGCAAGGCAGCAACCGGCGGCGGCGTAGTCGCTGCGCGCCTCAACACTGAAAACGGCGTTCTGGTCGAGACGAGCCAGTCGCAGGGGTACAATTGGTGGCGGAATATTCGGCGAACGTGAACGCGCGCAATCCGTCAAGCCGAAGCGCGCAGACAGGAGGCTCAGATGCTTGTCGGCGAAATCATGAAGAACAAGGGTGTCGGTGTCATCGCGGTCACTCCCGATCAAACGATGTTGGAAGTCCTGAAGCTGTTTCGCGACAACAATATCGGCTTCGTCGTCGTCAGCCGATCGAGTGGCAAACACGTGGGTACGCTATCGGAGCGGGATTGCTGCAATGCAGTGGCGGAATACGGGGCAGAGGCGACGATGATGCGAGCCGCGGATATCATGAACCGCAACGTTGCGACCTGTTCGGCCCGGGATTTGCTGCCCGTCGCGATGGGGATCATGACCCAGCGGCGTACGCGTCATGTGCTTGTCATGGATGGGAACGACGTTGTTGGCGTGGTCAGCATCGGCGATGTGGTAAAACACAGGCTCGACGAAGCGCAGCGCACGGAGCAGGATCTGCAGGATTACATCTGCGGGACCAGGTATCACTAGTCTAATAGGACGGGTCAGGGCAAGCGGCCTGCCATGCCTTGGTCGTGATCCTCAGGGCTCGACGCAGAGCCGGTGAGGCGGGTGGCGGCCGTGGCTGGATGAACCTCCACCGGACACGGGTATTCGCCCCGCCGCATCAGTCCGTTGAGACGCAGGGCTTTGTAGTTTTCGGGAACAAACACGACGCCCCTGGGAAAACGTTTGTTGACCTTGAGCTTCGCCGTCAATTCGCCCTGAGCCGATCGCACGACCACCTGATTGCGATCCAAAAGGCCAAGTTGCGCGGCATCCTGTCCGCTCATCTCGACGTAGGGGTCATCCGCGACCGTATTCAGGATTTCCGAGCGTTCGGAAAGATATCCGTTGTGGAATAGGCAGTCGCCGGTGACCAGCATGAGTCGGTCAACTGCTTTCGGGGCAGGCGGCAGCGCGAAGAGCTCGCCAACCGGAGGCGTCGGGACGCCCTTGGTAAATGCGCCGTCGGCGCCAAGCGCTTCCAACGTCATCTCATGGTAGGCGGGAACCAGGCGAGCAATCTCGTCGAAAATTTCGCCTTGCGTGGACGGTTGCAGCGCTTGGTTGCGGAGCGTTGCGACGAAGTCGAAGATCGCCAAATTGCTTTGCGCCTCGAACGCGGGTTCGCGGAATTTGCGGACCTTCTGGGTACGGCCTTCGTTGTTGGTAAAGGTGCCGGATTCCTCGCCGTAACCTGCCGCTGGCAGGACGACCTCCGCCAGGCCCGCTGTATCCGTGTGGAAGGTGTCCTGAACAATCAGGAGATCGGTGGCCTCAAGGGCCCGCGTCACGAAATCCCTGTCGGGATAGGCGATCAGGGGGTCGGCTCCGGCGATGTAGAGTGCGCCCATCCGCCCACTGACGCAGAGCTCCAGCATGGCGTCGAGACCCGCGCCGGGTTCCGATGGGATTTCGGCGCCCCAGTTCCGTGCAAGAGTTGTGCGCACCTCATCATCGTCGACCGCCCCCAACCCTGGCAGAGCCGCCGGCAGAACCCCCATGTCCCAGGCGCCCATCTGGTTGGCACGGTCGAAGAGGAACTGCATTGCAGGGCCCTTGCCGAGCAGGCGGAGAACCAGCAGCAGGTTGTTGAGCTGCTGCAGCGTCGCGCGCGCTTGCGGTGATCTCAGGAGGTCGATGCTGACAAGCACGGTGACGCTGCGGCCTTCCTTGAGTGCGGTGGCTAGACGATCCGGTCCATCACTGCCGTTGCTCGCCGCCGGCCTGGCGATTGTCGCGCCGAAGCGCGCTAAAGCGTCGCCCGGCAAGGTTTGGCCGGTGGCCGCCACGAGCCCGGCTACCACCGCTGCAAGGCAAGCCGCTTCTCCGCCGGGGGGAACGCGAACGGCCGTCCGGGCATCTGCGTCCAGACGGGATGGCCGTGCCGAGAGCATGAGCAATGCGGTCTGCCGCCGTCGCGCGCCGTCCCGCAATAGGTATTCGGTGACCGGGTTCTCCTCGGTGACGTTGCCGCCAACGACGAGGACGCAGTCGTTGCCGATCACCTCGTCGAGCGGCGCGCGGCTGTAAAAGCTTGCCACCAACGGACCGAGTATATCAAAGGGCGTGGACCAGCGCGCCGAGCAGTCAATGTTGTTGGTCCGGAACACCGTCCGCATCAGCTTCTGGAACTGATAAAGCACTTCGTTCGGCAGGCGCGGCGAGGCCAGCCCGCCGGCAGCCTTGCTCTCGACAGCCGACAGCCGCCGGCGCAGATAGTCTCCCGCTTCGTCCCAGGTAACCGAAACCAGGGCGCCGTCACGACGGATCATCGGCCGGGTGATCCGGTCCCGGCTCCCGATGAAATCGAGGCCGAAGCGTCCCCGTACGCAAAGCGTTTCGCGGTTGACCCCTTCGTCCGATTTCGAGCGCACCCGCATGAACTCACCCTTGCGCGTGCCCACCGTCAGCTGGCAACCGGTGCCACAATGCGGGCAGACCGTGTCGGTCTCGACCAGGTCCCAGGGCCGCGCCTTATAGCGATAGGGGAAACTCATCAGCGCACCGACCGGGCAGACCTCAACGCAATTGCCGCATTGGTCGCAACTCGCGAGACTACCCTCGAAGCCGGTGACGGCGGTATCCATGCCCTTTTCGACGGTGCCGAGGGCGACCGCGCCGACGACCTCCTCACACATCCGGACGCAACGCTGGCACTGGATGCAGCGGTTGACGTTCATGATGATGACCGGGCTGAGACGGATATCCGCGGAGTGGAACACACGTTTGTCATCGCGGAACCGGCTTTCGCGAGGCCCGTAGGCCATCACCATGTTCTGAAGCTCGCATTCGCCGCCCTTGTCGCAGATCGGGCAATCGAGCGGGTGGTTGGCGAGCAGCATGTCGAGCATGGAAGAGCGCGTTTCCTCGATCAGCGGCGTGTTGGTCCGCACGATCATACCGTCGATGACCGCAGTGGCGCAGGATGGCTGCAGCCGCCGCTGCCCTTCGATCTCCACCAGACACATACGGCAGGAGGCCAGCGCCGGCAGGCGCTTCAGGTAGCAGAAGGTGGGGATGTCAATGCCCAAACGCTGGGCGACCTGCAGTATTGTCGAGCCAGCCTCAACTTCCAACGTCCGTCCATCGATCGTAATGCCAACCATACTTCCTCGCAGTCCTATCCCAGCGCACTCCCTGAGTGAAACGGGCACCTCCGCTCCTCGATATGGGCGACGAACTCCTCGCGGAAATGCGCCAGTGCGGCCCGCAACCCCATCGCTGCGCCGTCCCCCAAGGCACAAAACGTATTGCCGAAAATGCCTTTGCAGAGCATTTCCAGCTGCTCCAGATCGCCGGCTGCGCCGTCCCCGGCCTCAATCCGGCGCAGGACCTTCACGACCCAGTTCAATCCTTCCCGGCATGGCGTGCACTTGCCACAGGATTCATGGTGGAAGAACTCGATGATCCGGGTGGCGACCTTGACCATGCAGGTTGAGTCGTCGATCACGACAACCCCAGCCGAACCGAGCATCGAGCCGACAGCCGCCAGCGAGTCGAAATCCATTCCCACCCCCAGCCCATGCTCGGGAATTACCGGCGCTGAGACGCCGCCCGGGATCACCGCCTTGATCCTGCGTCCCGGCAGCGCGCCCCCGGCGTGGGTCTCGACCAGTTCGCGCAGCGATATCCCCATCGGTAACTCGTAGAGGCCCGGTCTGCGCACCTGCCCGCTGAGGCAGTAGAGCTTCGGGCCGGGGCTCTTATCCGGGCCGATGCCGCGAAACCAATCCGGGCCCCGCATAACGATATGTGGCACGCAAGCGAGCGTCTCGACATTGTTGATCACCGTGGGGCTGGCGTAGAGCCCGGCCACGGCCGGAAAGGGCGGCTTCAATCGCGGCTGCGCCCGCTTGCCTTCGAGCGACTCGAGCATCGCAGTCTCCTCGCCGCAGATATAGGCGCCAGCGCCGCAGTGGATGTGGACGGTGAAATTGAAATCCGAGCCCAGAATCCTCGTTCCCAGATAACCCTTTTCGTAAGCCTCGGCGATTGCCTGCTCCAGATGACGGATCGCCGTCACATATTCTCCGCGGATGTAGACATAGGCGGTTTCGGCCCCGATCGCGTAGGCGCTAACCGCCAGCCCCTCGATGAGCTGATGCGGGTCGCGCTCCATGATGATCCGGTCCTTGAAGGTGCCCGGCTCGCCCTCATCGGCATTGCAGCACAAATATCTCGGCTTGTCGCCCCGCTTCGGCACGAAACTCCATTTCAGGCCCGTAGGGAATCCGGCACCGCCGCGACCGCGCAGGTTGGACCGTTTGACAAGGTCGACGACCTCGTCGGGCATGTACTCGCGCAGCACCTTCGCCAGCGCCTGGTAGCCGCCGCCAGTCTCATAGCTCGACAGCAAATGACTGCCCGACATGCCGACATTTTTGAGAAGAACTGGCTCGAACATGGCGTTACTCTCCCGGCGGTCGCGTGGCGACGTGCTCAACGCTCGCTACTCGCCCCGCCTTTGCCCGCAGGCTGTCTAAGAGTGCGTTTATCCGCGCGACATCAAGGTCGCCATGGTAATCGTCGCCGACTTGCATCACCGGAGCCATCTCGCAGGCACCGAGGCACTCGACAGTCGAAAGCGTGAACAGCCCGTCCGAGGTGGTGTCGCCCTTCTTGATCCCCAGCACCGCTTGCAGATGCTTCAGCAGGTCCTCGGATCCACGCAACATGCAGGAAACATTGTCACAGAGTTGCAGGTGGAACTTGCCCACCGGCTCGGTGTGAAAGAGCGTGTAAAAGGTCGCCAGTTCGTAGACCCAGATCCGCTCGACTCCGAGAATGTCGGCGACCTCCTGCAGCACCGGACCAGGCAGATGGCCATGCTCCCTCTGCGCGATCAGAAGCGCGGGCATGATCGCCGAGCGCTGGTCGGGATACCGCGCTGCCACCTCTTCGATCTTTTCGCGCATGGTCATCGCGGCCAAATCCCTGCTACTTGTCTACCTCCGCCATCACGGGGTCGAGGCTGCCGAGCACGGCGATCATGTCCGCCAGGTAGCGTGCGTTGGTGACCCCGAAGAGTGCCTGAAGGTTGACGAACGACGGTGCCCGCACCTTCATGCGGAACGGTTTTGGCGACCCGTCGCTGATGATGTAAAAACCAAGCTCGCCCTTTGGCGCCTCGATCGCCGAATAAACCTCGCCCTTCGGCACCTTGAAGCCATAGGCCGACAGGTCGAAATGCTGGATCAGCGCCTCCATCGAGCAGTGCACCCGACGCTTGTCCAGCGGGAAGGCGATTGTGGGCATGTCGATCTGGAACGGCCCCTCGGGCATCTGGTCGAGGCATTGCTCAATGATGCCGACGCTCTCGCGCATCTCCTCGACGCGGCATCGCCAGCGTGCGTAGCAATCGCCCTCGTCGCGAGTAATGACGTTGAACGCGAGCCGGTCATAGATCTCGTAGGGCTCGTCGCGGCGGATGTCCCAATCGACGCCCGAGGCGCGCAGGTTCGGGCCGCTCAGGCCGAGATCGATACCGTCCTCGGCGGAGATCACGCCAATCCCCTGCGTGCGCTTCAGGAACACCCGGTTGTTATCGATCAGCCGTTCATAGTCGCGGATCCGGCTCGGGAAGATGTCACAAAACTCCCGGATCTTAGGGAAGAACCCGTCGGGCAGATCCTCGCGCACACCACCGACCCGGCAAAAGGAAGTGTGCATCCTCGCCCCGCTAATCATCTCCAACAGGTCCATGATCATTTCGCGCTCGCGCATGACGTAGAGCAACGCAGTCATGGCGCCGAGATCCAGCGGCAGCGCGCCGGTGATCAGGAGATGACCGGAGATGCGTGCCAGCTCGGCCATCATCACGCGGATATACTGCGCCCGCAGCGGTGCTTCTATGCCCAGGAGCTTCTCCACCGCCAGCGCGAAGGCCAGGTTGTTCGAAGGCGGGCAGAGATAGTCGAGCCGGTCCGTCAGCGGGAAAATCTGCGTATAGGTGAAGCTCTCCGCCAGTTTTTCGGTGCCGCGGTGGAGGTAGCCGATATGCGGGTCGACGCGCTTGACGTACTCGCCGTCCAGTTCAAGGACGAGCCGAAGAACCCCATGAGTGCTGGGGTGCTGCGGGCCGAGGTTGAGAAGCACTTCCCTGGCATTGAGCGCTTCGCCTTCTGGCCTGCTGAGCTCGGTGACTTCTGTCATCTCAATTTTCCGACGTAGAACGGCCTCCTTTACGGAATGTCCCTGGTGGCGAGGTCGGGCTGTGTTGGCGGCGGACCTTCGGCACCGAACGGATTCAACGTGTCTTTGTAGCCCCGCAGGGGGAAATCTTTGCGCTGGGGAAAACCCTCGAAACCTTCCCACATGTAGATTCGGCGCAGATCGGGATGGCCCTCGAACCTGATGCCATACATGTCCCAAGCCTCGCGCTCATGCCAGTTGGCGGTGCGCCAAACTCCGGTAACCGAGGGGATCCGCGGTGGATCGCTGAGACGGCACTTGATCCGAATGCGCCATTTGTTCGATAGCGAATAGAGGTGATACACCGCCTCGTAGCGCGGCACTTCAGGATAATGATCGACCCCGCAGATGTCGGACAGGAAGTCGAACCGCAGCGCCGGGTGTTCCTTCAAAAACCGGCAAAGCACAACGATCATGGCAGGCGGAGCGGCAAAGGTATGAACACCATGCGCAAAGCCAAGGTCGTCGATTGCCTCGCCGAAACGCTCGGTGATCGGCGCGCGGTCAAGGGGCGTCTCATTGCTCATGGCACCGCGACCCGGCCCAGAGGAGCCCCCGCTAACGCGCGGGATCTTTTGATCTTCTCCTGAAGCAGAAGGAAGCCATGCATCAGCGCCTCGGGCCGAGGCGGGCAGCCGGGCACATGCACGTCTACCGGCACGAAGGTTTCCGCCCCCTGCACCACGGCATAGGTATTGTAGACCCCACCAGAGATGGCGCAGGTGCCCATGGCGATAACCCAGCGGGGCTCCGGCATCTGGTCATAGAGCCGACGCACCACGGGCGCGAACTTCCGCGTTATGGTGCCGGCGATGATCATCACGTCGGACTGGCGGGGCGATGGCCGGAACACCACGCCGAACCGGTCGAGATCATAGCGGGCGCAGCCCGCAGAGATCATCTCGATGGCGCAGCAGGCAATTCCGAAAGTCTCGGGCCACAGCGCTGACCTTCGGCTCCAGTTGATCAGGCTGTCGGCCGTGGTGAACAGCACGCTGTCGCGGATCGCGTTGTTTACGCTTCCCATTCCAGCGCCCCCTTCAGCCAAGCGTAGGCAAAGCCCACAAGAAGCAGCAATATGAAGACGAACATCTCGACATAGCCAACCAGCCCGATCTCTTTCAGGACGACTGCCCAGGGAAAGAGGAACATCGTCTCGACATCGAAGACGACCAGCAGGATCGCAAGGATAAAGAACTGCACCCTCAAGCGGCCCCCGGCGGCCTCGCCGGCCGCGTCCATGCCGCATTCATAGGGCATGTTCTTGGCGGCATACGGATTGGACGGGCGCAGCAGCGAGGAGACAAAAAGCGTCGCCCCCGCCACCAGAACAACTCCGGCGATCATGAAAAGCACTGGCAAGAATTCCATTGCAGCCATATCGCACTGCACCGGTTACCCTACGAGGGCTTTCCTCGGGCCGCGACCGACCCCGTTTGGGACCGGTAATGCGGTCGCCCCGGGAAGCGACTTGGGCAATCCTTTCTTGAGCTGCCAGTTTATTCCGTCGGGCCGATCATTGCAAATCCAATCGATCAACCGCCAAACACCGAATGCTGAGCAAGCCCCAGAAACCACGCCGGAAATAGGCCGATGCCGATGGTGCCGGCAGCGGTAAAGGCCAGCGTGGCGCGCACCAAGGGCGTCAGCGCCGGGTCGAACGTCCTTACAGGCTCACGCATGTAGATCACCATCACGATGCGGATGTAAAAGTAGGCGGCAACGACGCTCAGCAGCACTGCGATCACCGCCAGCATGACAAAACCTCGCTCGACGAGCGCGACCAGCACGTAGAACTTGGCGAAGAACCCGGCCGTCGGCGGAATGCCGGCCAACGAAAACAGATAGAGCAGCATCAGAAGCGCCAGCCCGGGATGCGACTTGGCCAAACCCGCGTAGTCTTCGATAACCTCGCCCGAGAACTCGCCGTTCCGCATCATGATGATGGTGCCGAAAATGCCGAGATTCATGAAAGAGTAGATCAGCAGGTAGAGCATCACGCTGGCGATCCCGTCCGCGCCGCCGGCCACGACGCCGAAAATGGCGAACCCGGCATGGGCGATGCTGGAATAGGCCAGGAGGCGCTTGAAATTATCCTGCACCAGCGCCAGGAAACTGCCGAGCGCCATCGTCGCCACCGCAATGACCGCGACGATAATCCAAACGTGCGAGGCTGCGACCAGAGGGTTGAGGAACACCCGCAAGATCACCGCGAAGCCCGCAGCCTTAGGCCCCACCGACATGAAGGCGGTAATCGTCGTCGGCGCGCCTTCATAGACGTCAGGCACCCACATATGGAACGGCACCGCGCCGACCTTGAAGACCAGCCCCGCGACGACGAAGACCACCGCTAGCAGCAATCCGGGATCAAGCGGATCGCCGGTCACCGCAGCGGCCATCCCGTCCAGTTGCGTTGTGCCGGTGAGCCCGTAGATCAGCGAAACGCCGTAAAGGAAAATCCCGGTCGAGACCGAGCCGAGGATCACATATTTCAACGCTGCTTCGTTCGACCGCCGCTGCTGCCTTAGCAAACCGGTCAGCACATAGGTGCAGATTACCATCAGTTCGAGGCCGACATAGATCGACAGGAGATCGGTCGCCGAGGCCATGATCATCATTCCCGAAAGCGCAAAGAGCAACAGGACATAGTATTCGCTGCTCGCAACCCCTTCGATATCGGCATATTTTCGCGAAAGGAGGAATGTCAAAACGGTGGCAAGGTAGAACACGAACTTGAAGAAGACCGCGTAGCGGTCGGCGATAAACATGCCGGTGTAGGCCGGCCGCACCTCACTTGCCAGCATGAGCGTCGCCAAGGCTGCAATCAGCACGACAGCGACGGAAGCCCAGACAAGGAAATGCTCCTGCCCCTTGCCCACAAACTGTCCCAGGATCAGTAGGATGCAGCCCCCAGAGACCACCACGATTTCGGGCAGGCTCGCCAATATCGACAGGAAAAGCGCAGCGGCGGTCATTGGCCGCTCTCCTTATCGTGCACATGTACCAGCAGATGCTTAACCGAGGCGTCGATAATGTTGAAAAGAGGTTTCGGATAGAGCCCGATCCAAAGCACGAAGACGGCTAGCGGCAAGATCGCAGCCATCTCGCGGGCATTCAGGTCGCTAATCTTGAACCGGACGCCGATGCTGGGCGGACCGAGCGCCATTTTTCCATACATGCCAAGCAGATAGGCTGCACCCAGCAATGCACCCAAAACGGCAGCCGCGCCGGCGGCCAGGTTGACCGCAAACGCGCCAGACAGCACCAGCAACTCGCCCACGAATGAATTCGTTCCCGGCAGTGCCATCGACGACAGGGTAAACAGCGCAAGAAACGCGGTATAGACCGGTGCCACCTTCATCAGCCCGCCATAATCGGCAATGCTGCGAGTATGAGTCCGCTCGTAGATAAGGCCGACGAAGAGGAACAACGCACCCGTCGTTACGCCATGATTGAACATTTGCAGGATGCCGCCCTCGAGCCCGCGCAGGTTCAGCGCAAAAATTCCCAGCGTCACGAAGCCCATGTGGCTGATACTGGAATAGGCCACCAGCTTCTTCAGGTCGTCCTGCGCCAGCGCAAGCAACCCGCCATAGACGATCGCAAGCGCCGAAAGCGCCAACATCAGGGGCGAATAATACACCGACGCAGCCGGCAGCATCGATAGCGAAAACCGCAAGAATCCGTAGGCGCCCATCTTCAGGAGCACGCCGGCGAGGATGATGCTGCCGGCCGTCGGCGCTTGCACATGGGCGTCCGGCAGCCAGGTGTGGACCGGGACCATCGGCACCTTGACCGCGAAGGCGATCAAGAAGGCGAAGAACAGCCAGGACTGAACCCGGAACGGCAAATCCTGTGCTGTGAGGGCGAGGATGTCGAAGGTCTTGCCGCCGTGGAAATAGAGCACGATGACACCGATCAGGAACAGGAGGCTGCCCGCCAGCGTGTAGAGGAAGAACTTGAACGCGGCATAGACCCGTCCGTCGCCGCCCCAGACGCCGATGATCAGGTACATCGGGATCAGCATCGCCTCCCAGAAGACGTAAAATAAGAACAGGTCGAGCGCGCAGAACACACCTAGCATCAGCGCCTGCATTGCCAGCAGACTGACCATGAACTCCTTTATCTTGCGGTCGATCGCGACCCACGAGGCGAGCACGCAGATTGAGCCCAACAGCGCGGTCAGGAATACGAAGAGCGCGCTGATTCCGTCGATGCCAAGCGCATAAGTGATCCCGAGAGCGGGCACCCACGGGCGCGTCTCGGTGAACTGCATCGCGTGGCTAGTGGTGTCAAAGCTGGCCAGCATGGCGACGCAAAGAGCAAGGTCGAGGACAGTGACGCCCAGCGCCGTCCACCGCACCGTGTGGTCGCCGCGCAGAAACATCAGAGCCGCTGCCCCGGCGGCAGGCGTGAACACGATGAAGCTAAGGAGCGGGAACCCCATGGCACCCCCCTACCGCCATGCCACGGCGAAGACGACGATGGCTGCGGTTACACCGACGAACATGGCCAGCGCGTAATGGGTGACGACGCCGGTCTGGAGCCGCCGCAGCCTCACGCCGCCACGTAGAACCGAACGGGCAACGCCGTTCACGACGGCGTCCACGCCGCTGAGATCGACCCGCAGCCCCGCCCGTGCCGCCGCATGCAGGAAGGGCAGGACCGCGGTCTCGGACACGTCGCTCACCGCCTTCTCGTAACGCGCCAGCGGATTTTCGGCGAGCCACATGAAACACCGCGCGCCTTTGCGATAGAACCAGTCGGTGTCGATGCTGATCGTGTTCTCGGGATCGAGCGCCTTGAGGAACACCACGAATCCCAGGGCGGTGAACATCAGCAGGCCAAGGCTCTCCGTGACATGGAGGCCCGTATAGGGTTCGAAGGCGACCGGATAGGGCAGAAGCGCATAGAGCGGCTGCGGGAACACTCCGATCGCGATACAGAGTACCGCCGCCATGGCCATCGCAACCAGCATATTGCGCGGCGGCTCCCGCGCCTCGAGTTTCCGATCCGTGCCGAAGAACATGTAATACGGGAGCTTGAGCCCGGTGTGCAGGAACGTCCCAGACGATGCCATCGTCAGCGCCAGCACCACCAGCGCTCGATGATCCTCTCCAGCCGCGGCAATCACCATCGATTTGGTGACAAAGCCCGAGAAGAACGGAAATGCCGAGATTGCAAAGGCGCCGACCATGTAGAGCGCCACGGTCAGCGGCATGGTCTTGTAGAGCCCGCCAAGCTCGGTGAGCTTGCGCTGCCCAGTGACGTGGATCACCGCCCCGGCTCCCATGAAGAGCAGCGCCTTGTAGATGATATGCGCGAAGGCATGGCTTGCGGCTCCGTTCACCGCCAGCTCGGTCCCAATGCCGATCCCCGCCACCATGTAGCCCACCTGGCTGACGATGTGATAGCCCAGTAGCCGCCGGCAGTCGTTCTCCAGCACCGCGTAGATAACGCCGTAGAGCGCCATCGCGGTGCCAAGCCAGACCAGAAGCTCGGTGCCCGGAAACGCCCGCGCCAGGACGTAGACGGCGGTCTTGGTGGTGAAGGCGCTCATGAACACAGCCCCGGTGACGGTTGCTTCCGGATAGGCATCGGTCAGCCAGGCGTTGAGCGGCGGTACCGCCGCGTTGAGGATGAATCCGGCGAGGATCAGATAGGCGCCCACGTCCATCCCGCCTTCGATCGACCCTCGCTCCATCGGGCCAAAGAGCAGCGAACCGGTGGCGATCCCGTGGAGAATGATGCCACCGAGCAGAACGACGCCGCCGGTGATATGGACCATGAGGTACCGGAACCCCGCCCGGATCGCCGGCCCCCCGCGCTGCGCGAAAACCAGGTATGCAGAAGCGAATGCCATGCTTTCCCAGAAGAGGTAGAGGGTCAGGTAGTCACCGGCGAACACCACACCGAGCGCGCTGCCGACATAGACGAAGGCCGCCACGTGCTGGCCAGCATCCGTCAAGTGCAGCGCATAGACCGTAGCGATCAGCGCCATGATGGTGAAAACGGTGGCAAAGACGATGCTTAGTTTGTCGACCTTCGCGATCAGGATTTCTTGCCCGATGAACCGCAGCTCGCCATAGATGCCCGACTGCATCGTGAGCACGACAAGGATTGCCAGCGCCGGGATCACCAGCAGATAGGCCTTGCGGATCGAGCCGCCGAGGAACGGGATCGGCACAGCGCCGAGAATGAAGATGAGAGCGGGATGGATGAAGTCAGTCATAATAATCCTCGCGTCGCATCAGCCCGACCCGATGGCCGAGAAACTTGGAAACGAAGATGAGCAGTATGCACGAGCCGAAGCCGTAGGCGGCGGACCAGCCGGGCAGGCGGTCCCACAGGTATTCGGCGTGTTCGCGAGAGACCAGAAAGTCAGCCGCGACGATCAGAATGAGCGCTAGATGGAGCAGCCGGCGGCGCCGCCTTGCATATTCTTCGCCACCAAAGAAATCGATGACACGCTTGATCATCTGACCACTCCGTTCGCCAGGGTGAGGAAATAGCCGGGGAAGATGCCCATCAGCACCGACAGGACGGCGGTCGCCACGAGCGGGATCGTGACCATCGGAATTTCACGGACCGTCGCCGGGCTTTCCTGCGTCTCCGTCCCGAAAAAGGCGGCATAGCAGACCGGCAGGAAATAGGCGGCGTTCAGGATCGAGCTCACCAGGAGGACGGCCAGGAACGCGACCTGCCCCGCCTCCACGGAGCCCAATGTCAAATACCACTTGCTGATGAAACCCGCAGTTGGCGGCACCCCAATCATGCTCAGCGAAGCGACGAAAAATGCCCCCATCGTCCAGGGCAGCCTGCGGCCGATACCAGCCATGTCGCTGATGTTGCGCTTGCCAGACGCGCAATAGATCGACCCGGCGCAGAAAAAGAGTGTGATCTTGGAGAATGCGTGCGCAGCGATGTGGATGATGCCACCGACCATCGCGACCGGAGACAGCAGAACCGCGCCCAGCACGATATAGGAGAGCTGGCTGACAGTCGAATAGGCGAGCCTCGCCTTCAGGTCGTCGCGCGTCAGCGCATAGACGGACGCCATCAGGATCGTGAACGAGACCAGATAGGCCGTAGCGATGCCGAGGCCCAGCTCCCCTACCAGCTTGACGCCGAAGATATGGAACACCACCCGCAGCAAGCAGAACACGCCCATCTTGACCACGGCCACCGCATGTAAGAGCGCGCTGACCGGCGTCGGCGCCACCATCGCAGCGGGCAGCCAGGCATGCATCGGCATCACCGCGGCCTTGGCGAAGCCGAAGAGATAGCAGAAATAGACGACCATCAGTAGCGCCGGCGAGGCATTGACGCCCGCCAACAGCCCCCCTTTGACAAAGTCCAGCGACCCCGCGATCTGGTAGGTCAGCGCTAGCGCGGCGAGCAGCACGCTTTTTGACGCGCCCATCAAATAGACGAGGTACTTGCGGCTGCCCGTCCATCCCTCTTCATCCTCGTGGTGGTAGACGAGCGGATAGGTAACGAGGCTCAGCATCTCATAGAATATTACCAACGTGAATAGATTGGCGGCGAAGGCGCCCCCGACGGCCGCCGCCAGGCTGGTGGCAAAGCAGGCGAAGAATCGGGTCTGCGCATGTTCGTTCAGGTGCCGCATGTAGCCGATGGAATAGATCGCCGCCACGATCCAAAGCAGCGACGAGACAGTGGCGAAAACCATGCCGAGCGCATCGGCGCGGAACGCAAAGTCAATCCCCGGCAGTATCTCGAACAGGCGCAAATCGACGGTCCCGCCCGCCAGCACTGTGGGTGCCATCGAAGCGACAATCCCGAACAGGACGATTGCGGCCAGTGGCGAGACGACATCGCGGAGCTTCTCGCGGTTGTTGAGAAGCAGAATTGCCAGGGCCGCCAGGCCTGGGACGGCGACGGCTAGCAGTGGCCGGATCGATGTCACCGGGTCCAAGCCGCTATCCTTTCATCATTGTCACATCGTCGACCTTGAGGGTGGATTTATTCCGCACAAGGGCGACCAAAATGCCGAGGGCGACGGCAACTTCCGCCGCGGTGATTGCGATGACGAAGATCGCGAAGATCTGCCCGCGGAAGTCGTCGTAGTAATGCCCAAAAGCGATAAAATTGATGTTGACGGAGTTGAGCAGCAGCTCCAGCGACATCAGCACGACCAGGATATTGCGCCTGAGCAGCACGCCCGCCGCTCCGATCACGAACAGGGCCACTCCAAGCAAAATATACCACCAGAGCGGGACCATCACCCCGACTCCTTCCGCGCCAGCACGATGGCGCCGACCAGGGCGGCCAGCAGGATCACGGAGGCAGCTTCAAACGGCAGAAGATAGTCGGCAAAAAGTGTCGTGCTGAGCTGCCTGATCTGATCGCCGCCACGCATCGCGACGGGCTCGGTGCGCGAAAAACGGTCGCTCCGGAGCACCAGCGCAAGCATCTCGACCCCAAGCAGGACGAGCAGTACGAGAGCCGGCAGGTTGCCGCCCGGCAAGAAGCGCTGCGACACCGCTTCGCGCACATCGATCATCATGATCACGAATAGGAACAGCACCATGATCGCGCCGACATAGACGAAGATCTGGATGACCGCGAGCAACGGTGCCTCCAGCAAGACGAAGATTGCCGAGATCTGTAAGAAACATGCCATCAGCGCCAATGCACTGTGAACCGGATTCCGCGCCAGGACCACCGTCAGGGCCGCGATCACGGACACCGTAGCGAACAGAAGAAAGAACCCCTGATCCATCGACGCGACCCTCCCACGTAAGCTCTCACTCGGCGCGAGATGGCCGGATTTGAGTTAGCTCCGCACTTCAGGTGCATTTACAAATTGTGCGCTAGTATTGTATTTTTCACAAGATTATTGTCATTGGCGGCGCAAAACTAGGCCGGCCCGGATATGGCGAAAGCCGCTCGCGAACTGCTCTTTCGACTGCGCTTCTGTAATGGGCCTTTGGTCGTTTAGTCCCTCAGCACCAAAATCTCGTCACCAGGGTCATGCTTCTGTCCGTGGTCAGCGCCAAGGTCGCCAAACCATGCCATCAGATCCAGAACCGGCAGGTCAATCTAGGGTCAGAACCTGTTAATTTGGTTTGAGATGCAGGGTCTTCATAGAAGGAGCTTCTGATGAGTGATTTTTTCCTGCTAAGCGAGCGCCAGATAGCCCGAATATCACCGCATTTTCCGCTTTCTCACAGTGTTGCGCATGTCGATGACCAACGTGTCGTCAGTGGTATCGTCGATGTTGTCGTTTGGCAGATGGGGTGGTTGCCGACCTCCCCAAACGGCATCGCAATGTACCAAGCAATATTAGGAAATTCTCGCTAGTACAGTTGCTCATGGCGTGTGGAGCCGATCGTTGTGGCTCACCTCGCCCGCCCAGCTATCCCGCGGAAGCACGCTCGACGAACCGGAATATCCTTAATACGCTTGCGCGGCTTAATCCAAGCTCTTCGGCAATACAGTCCGCCGACTTTCCCGCGGCCTCCAACAGCAGCACCTCTTGCGCCTTGCGTGTCCACATGTCCACCGATGCCACCTTTTTCGGGAAGGCGTCGTTCAGCGCGGCACGATCTGCGACGGAGGTTCGGGCGCATTCGACACTGACAGAAGTCATCATATGCTCCAATGTATCATTGAGGGATCACAATCAATGAGATCAAGGGTGTCGTAAGTAAATTCCGATTTAAGAGGTAGCGGAGACACGCCCTTATTGGTAGAGCGTCTTGGGTTTAGGGTCAGGATCTATTGATTTCGTTTGAGATGTGATTCTGACCGGCCCCGGGACCGATCCGATCGAGCGGAATGTCCTTCGGACTGGAGAACTGGGTCTTTCCAAATCTCATGCCGAGCGGTGTGTTCGTATGGGTACGGTTTACAATGCGCACGCAATTTGTGACATCAATCCGCGCCTGAGCTGCCTCTAGTACCTCATCAACCCGACCGTGCTTCAAAAGATCGATTGGCTTGTTTGCGCCGAGAATAGGATTTGCCCTACGCAACCAAAGCCACGCTACTCTTGGATTCGGGATCAAAGCGTTTATAGCAGCAATACCTTTGGCAAGCCGCCCGTCGACAAACTGCTCAACGGGATAAACGTACTGCCCGTCCGGGCAACGGCCAAGGGTCTTGCCACTCACTAAGCTTCGGCCTACATAGTCAAGATAGTCACTTTGGTCAGGAGATAGGCAATGCAACATTCGTGGCAAGGGGATGAGAGCTGGACTGTCGCTACCGCGAAGGCCAAGCTTTCCGAGGTCATCGAACGCGCCCAATCTGCGCCGCAGACAATTACCCGAAATGGGAAGCCAACTGTCGTCGTCGTATCCGCCGAAGAATGGCAGCGGAAAAACACACGCAAGGGCACTCTCGCAGAATTTCTAATGGAATCGCCACTGCGCGGCTCCGATCTCGATCTCGAGCGTCAGCACGACGAACCACGCGATCTACCGCTGTGAAACTGCTGTTGGATACCAATGTCTTATCGGAGGTGACAAAACCTCGCCCAGACGCTCGCGTCCTGCAATGGCTGGATGCACTGGACGAGGATCGCTGCTTTATCAGCATTGTATCGATCGCTGAGATCCGCCGTGGAGTAGCCTTGATGGATCAAGGGCGAAAACGCGAAGCGCTTGCCGCGTGGCTTGCCGATGACCTGCCACTGCGGTTTGAACATCGTGTCCTCCTTGTGGATGCACCAATTGCATTGGCCTGGGGCGACCTGATGGGGCACGCTAAGCGAAGAGGTCGCGGACTTTCGTCGATGGACGGCTTGATCGCCGCTACAGCGATTGCCTACCAGCTGACCCTCGCGACACGGAATATCAAGGATTTCGAGGACTTTGGGATTGAACTCGTCGATCCCTGGGTCGGATGAGATCGCATTTAGACATCGCGGCGTTACATCTTAACAAGCGATGGCTCATGTCAAAAGAGGCAGGCACATCAGAACATTGATTTCAGATATCAATAGGCACATGATAAGCTTTAAATATTAGAGCCTGCGTAAGAAAAGCGATAGCTGAATCGTGATTACTGCCGCTCAGATGCGGGCCGCCCGGGCCCTTCTCGGCATCGACCAGCGCCAACTGGCCGAACTGGCGGGACTATCGGTTCCAACGATCCAGCGTATGGAGGTGAGCGCCCATGTGGTGCGCTGCAATGTGGACACGCTGATGCGACTGCTGGCGGCGTTGGACGACGCCGGCATCGCGCTGATCAACGAAGGAGCTGTCAGCGAAGACGGCGGGCGTGGGGTCAGGCTGAAGGCCAATGCCAACATCAAGCCTCTCGAGCGCAAATCCAGCAGATCGGTCGACTTGGCGCCCGGACCAAAGGTGCGCCCGTGACGCCCGTGATTATCATGCTATCGGGCATTGCAGCTCTCTTGGGAACCGCGGTCCTGGCCGTCGCCATTGCCCGGTTGGATCAGGCGACGTGGGTGGTTTACGGCGTCAGTTTCGCTCTATCGGGTGCCGCGCTCGCAGTCGCGCTGGCTTGGCTTGTCTCTGCTATCTCTTCGGCGCCGGTCGTCGTCCTGCCGCTTGGCCTGCCTTGGCTTGGTGCGCATTTCCGCATCGACGCGCTCGCTGCCTTCTTCCTCATGGTCGTCAATCTGGGCGGCACTTTGGCCAGTCTGTACGGGTTGGGTTATGGCCATCACGAACACGCGCGCCACCGGGTGCTACCATTTTTTCCAGCCTTCCTCGCCGCTATGAATCTTGTGGTTCTGGCGGATGACGCCTTCACCTTCCTATTTTCCTGGGAATTCATGTCGCTGGCTTCCTGGGCGCTCGTGGTGGCGCACCACCGCGTATCCGACAATCGGAAGGCGGGCTATCTCTATCTTGTTATGGCGAGTTTTGGCACGCTGGCCCTGCTGCTCGCCTTCGGGCTCCTCGCGGGTCCAGATGGCAGCTACGATTTCGCCACGATGCGCATATCTGAGCACACGTCTCTAACGGCGGCAATCGTGCTCATGCTCCTACTGCTGGGTGCCGGCTCCAAGGCCGGTCTTGCGCCCTTGCATGTCTGGCTACCGCTGGCCCACCCTGCCGCGCCAAGCCATGTCTCGGCGCTCATGAGCGGCGCCATGACCAAGGTCGCAGTCTATGGCTTCATCCGGGTTGTCTTCGATCTAATGGGCGCACCGACATGGTGGTCGGGCGTCGTCGTCCTGGTATTCGGCGGCGTTACCGCAGTGTTGGGCATTCTGCACGCGCTGATGGAGAACGACATCAAACGCCTCCTTGCCTACAGCACGATCGAGAATATCGGCATCATATTCATAAGCTTGGGGTTGACGCTCGCCTTTGCGGCAAATGGGATGAAGCTGGCAGCGGCATTGGCGCTGACGGCCGCATTGTTCCACGTGCTGAATCACTCGCTTTTCAAGAGCCTGCTTTTTTTTGGTGCGGGGGCCATACTGACGGCGACAGGCGAACGGAACATGGAAAAGCTGGGCGGTCTCATTCATCGCATGCCGTTCACCAGTTTTGCGTTTCTTGTCGGCTGCGCAGCGATCTCGGCACTGCCGCCGCTCAACGGCTTTGCCTCTGAATGGCTAGCCTTTCAGGCCATCCTGCAAAGTCCCGAGCTGCCGCAATGGGGGCTCAAGATCATGGTGCCGGCGATCGGCGGTTTGCTTGCCTTGTCAACGGCGCTTGCGGCAGCCTGCTTTGTCAAGGCATTCGGCGTGATTTTCCTTGGCCGACCGCGATCGTTTGTCGCTGAACAGGCGCGGGAGGTCGACCGCTGCTCCTTGACCACGATGTTTGTGTTGGCTGCCTTGTGCCTTTTTTCCGGCATTCTACCAGGCATCGTCATCGACGGCCTTGGATCCGTGACACTCTCGTTGATCGGCGACCGAATGCCGGTGCAAATCAGTGTGCCATGGCTGTCCATCGTGCCGATCGGCGAAAGCCGCAGTTCCTACAACGGCCTGCTCGTGTTCCTGTTCACCGCATTCTCGGCATCGCTTTGCGCATATGTCGTCCACCGCTTTGGCTCGAAAGCGCTGCGTCGGGCGCCCGCTTGGGATTGCGGCTTTCCGGATCCCAGTCCCGTGACGCAGTATACGGCCGGCAGCTTCGCCCAACCCATTCGCCGGGTTTTCGGGTCGGCTCTCTTCCAAGCGCGCGAAAAGGTCGAAATGCCAGCGCCGGGCGATCCGCGGCCAGCACATTTCACCGTCGAACTGCGGGATCTGGTCTGGGACGGAATCTACGCGCCGATCATAGGCTCTGTCTGGTTCATCGCGGAAAAGCTCAATCACCTGCAATTTCTCACCATCAGGCGCTATCTGAGCCTGGTCTTCTTGGCGCTCGTCACCCTGCTCCTGGTGCTGGCACTATGGTCGTGATCTCCGCCCTCCTCGTCCAGGCTGTCCAGATGGCAATGGTGGTGTTGCTCGCGCCGCTATTGACCGGCTTCATACGCAAGATCAAGGCGCGATTGCTGCGCCGCCGAGGCCCCTCGGTGATCCAGCCCTACCGCGACCTCCTGCGGCTTCTGCGCAAGGAAGTAGTGTTGGCTGAGAATGCGTCCTGGCTCTTCCGGATGTCGCCGTATCTCATTTTTGCCATGACCTGGGTTGCGGCCGCAATCATCCCTACCTTTGCCACAGGTCTCATATTCAGCTGGACTGCGGACCTGATCGCAATCATCGCTCTGCTCGGCAGCGCACGCTTTTTCCTGGCCCTTGCCGGCATGGATGTCGGCACCAGCTTTGGCGGCCTCGGATCAAGCCGCGAGGTGATGATCGCGACGCTCGCCGAGCCCTCGATGCTGCTCATCATCTTTACGCTTGCCCTTGTCGCCGGCTCGACTGAGCTTTCAACTATTGCCGCCTTCATGACCTCTCCACAGGTGGGATTGCGTGTTTCGCTGGGGATCGCGCTTGTCGCACTCGTCATGGTGGCGCTCGCCGAAAACGCCCGAATCCCCGTAGACAATCCGGCGACGCATCTTGAACTGACCATGGTCCACGAGGCCATGGTGCTTGAATATTCCGGGCGTCACCTTGCAATGATCGAGCTGGCCGCATCCCTCAAGCTTTTGCTCTACATATCCCTGATCGCCTGCATATTCACACCATGGAGATTGGCTGTCCTCGGGCAAGGACCTGCCATCTATCTGCTCGGCATGCTCGCCTACCTCGCCAAGCTTGCCGTCGGCGGCGCCCTCCTAGCGCTGTTCGAAACCGCAACCGCCAAGATGAGGATCTTTCGTGTGCCCGAATTCCTGGGTGCTGCCCTTATGCTTGGCCTGCTTGCTACTCTGCTGCGGTTCGTCTCGAGGAGCCTGTGATGAACGGTCTCGTCTTTGATATTGCTCATTTGCTTGCCGGCGGCCTGGTCCTGGTCAGCATGATGATGCTGTATCAGGATCGCCTTTATGCGCTGCTCAACGTGTTCGCGCTGCATTCGTTGGTGTTGACCTTGTCGGTTGCCTGGCAGGCCTTCGTCCAGGATGCGCCGCATCTCTATGTTACGGCGGCGATTGCGCTCTTCTTCAAGGCCATCATCATTCCTGTGGTGCTCCACCGCATGATCAGGCAGCTCGGCATACATCGTGAGATCGAGACCGTCGTCGGCATCGGAGCCACCATGCTCGCCGGTATAGGGTTGGTCGCGCTCGCCATGGTCGTGATGCTGCGTGTGACACAAGCCGCCGACCCTTTGGCACGCGAGGACCTCGCCTTTGCCTTGTCGGTCTTGCTGCTCGGGCTCTTGGTGATGGTCACTCGCCGCAATGCCGTCAGCCAAGTCGTCGGCTTCATGTCTCTTGAGAACGGGCTGGTGCTCGCCGCCACCGGCGCCAAGGGCATGCCTCTGGTCGTCGAAATCAGTGTCGCCTTCTCGATTTTGATCGCCTTCATCGTGATCGGCGTTTTCCTGTTTCGCATCCGCGAGCGGTTCGACACAGTCGATGTCCGTGCGCTCGATGATTTCAAGGGGAAAAGACGCAGATGAACGCTCTTGTCTCCGATCTGGCCTTCGATCCGGTAGCGGCGGTCCTTCTGATCCCGATCTGCGCGGCAGGTCTCCTGGCGCTCTTGCCCGGATACCGGATGACAGCAGGCCTGAACGTATTTGCAAGCTTTTTGACCCTGCTTGCCGCCCTTTCCTTGTTCGCAATCGAACGGCCGGCACCGGGCCAGTATCTCCTTGTCGATGATCTCAACATCGTCTTTATCGTGCTCAACACCTTCGTCGGCTTCACCACCAGTGTGTTCAGCGCCAGCTATATAGCACACGAGCTGGAAACCGGCCGGCTGACGCCGGCGAACCTTCGCTTCTACCATGCCATGTATCAAATCATGATGTTCGGCATGAACCTCGCCTTCGTGTCGAACAATATCGGCCTGATGTGGGTCGCAGTCGAGCTTTCGACGCTGACCACCGTGCTGATGGTCGGCATCTACCGCACGCACGAAGCGCTGGAAGCTGCCTGGAAATATTTCATTCTCGGCAGCGTTGGTATCGCATTTGCCCTCTTCGGCACCATCCTCGTCTATATGGCGGCGCAGCCCGTGGTCGGCGAAGGCTATGACGCCATGGTCTGGACCGTCCTGATCAGGCACGCTGCTGCCTTCGATCCGGCACTTCTCAACGTCGCCTTTGTGTTTTTGCTACTCGGTTACGGCACCAAGGTCGGCCTTGCGCCATTGCATGCCTGGCTGCCAGACGCGCATGCCGAGGGGCCAACACCGATCTCTGCCGTGCTATCGGGCCTGCTCTTGAACGTCGCGCTCTATGCAGTGCTGCGTTTCAAGATCCTGCTCGCTGCCAGTCCCGAGGCACTTGCCCCCGGGCCATTGATGGTGACGATGGGGCTCACCTCGCTAATTTTCGCTGCCTTCATGCTCTATCGCCGCCGCGACATCAAACGCATGTTCGCCTATTCCTCGATCGAGCATATGGGTATCATTGTCTTTGCTTTCGGCATGGGCGGCCCGATCGCCAATTTTGCCGGATTGCTGCACATGGTGATGCACTCCCTCACCAAATCGGCGATCTTCTATGCCGTCGGCCACATCGCCCAGATCAAAGGCACGCAACGGCTTTCCAATATCCGCGGTCTCACCGAAACCCATCCCGGGCTCGGTTGGGGCCTGGTGATCGGCGTCGTCGCCATTGCCGGCCTGCCGCCTCTTGGGATATTCATGAGCGAATTCCTGGTGGTAAGTTCGACCTTTGCCAGGCAGCCTTTGCTTGCCATTCCGCTTGTCTTCGGACTTCTGATTGCTTTCGGCGCGTTACTGCTACGCCTGACCGGCGTCGCCTTCGGCCAGCCACGCGGTAGCGTTGCGCCCGCCGAGGCGTCCTACATTCCGATGTACTCCCACCTTGCCCTGGTCTTTGGTGCAGGCATCTATCTGCCGCCGCCTCTGGTCTCCTGGTTTCAGCATATCGCCAAGCTTCTTGGATGAAGCGGAGGGCCGTTCGACATGTCAACGCTGACCGAGCTCATCCTTAAGGGCCGTCCGGTTCGATACCACCACCCCTGGTCGCGCGCTATCGTCGATCAGGCGGCCTGGGTCGCCGCGATTGCAGCACTTGCTGAAGGACGCTGGTCCCTCCTCGGCCTTTGGGGCGAAGCGAGTGCCGTCCACATGGCGCTGCTCGAAGAGCCGGCGGGCGCGATCGGCGTCATCAGCCTGGAAGGACTGGAAGGCAGTTATCCCTCAGTCGCGCAACACCACTTGCCCGCCCTCCGCCTTGAACGTTCGATCCGCGATCTTACTGGGCTTGAACCACAGGATCTGCCCGACACACGCCCCTGGCTCGATCACGGCCGCTGGGACGTGCGGTTTCCCTTGGGAAACCGCAAAGCGCCGCTGCCGGAAGCCGCTCCTTACGAATTCCTGCAGGCAGAGGGAGAAGGCCTGCACCAGATTCCAGTTGGCCCGGTGCATGCCGGCATCATTGAACCAGGGCATTTTCGCTTCACGGCCAACGGCGAAACGATCGTCCGTCTTGAGGAACGCCTCGGCTATGCCCACAAGGGGATCGAGGCGCTAATGGCAGGCGCGGACCTGTTCCGTGGGACGCAGCTCGCCGGACGGACATCCGGAGACAGCACGGTTGCTTATGCCTATGCCTTTTCGTGCGCGGTCGAGGCCGCAATGCAGATTGACGTCCCGCCAAGGGCGGTCTGGTCGCGCGCGCTCATGGCTGAACTGGAGCGGCTTGCCAACCATCTTGGCGATATCGGCGCCATCTGCAACGATGCGGCGTTTTCGCTCATGCATGCTCATTGCGGCGTGCTGCGTGAGCGCGTGCTGCGCGCAGCCGCCACTACCTTCGGCCACCGCCTGATGCGCGACCGCATTTTGCCCGGCGGCGTTACGGTTGACCTGAACCATGAGGGAGTAGCCACTCTGCGGAGCCTGATTACTGAGATCCGTCAGAAATTCCCGGCATTGGTAGAACTCTACGACAATACCGCCTCGCTTCAGGACAGGACAGTTGGCACAGGCAGGCTGCGCACCGAGCTTGCCCACCAGTATGGCGCCGGCGGCTATATTGGGCGGGCTTCCGGGCGCGGTTTCGATGCCCGGCGTGCGCTTCGTTATCCGCCTTACGACAATCTCACCTTCGAGGTTCCGGAGCTGACGGAGGGCGATGTCAATGCTCGTGTCTGGATTCGCATTCGCGAGGTCGACCAGAGCCTGTTGCTCCTCGGGCAGATCCTCGATCGGCTTCCGGACGGCCCGATCCTCACCGAGATTCCTTTCGTGGGCGAACCGCGTGAAGGCATGGCACTTATCGAGGGCTTTCGCGGTGACGTGCTGGTCTGGCTGCGGCTCACGGCGGAGGGCGGGATCGAACGTTGCCATCTGCGCGATCCCTCCTGGTTCCAGTGGCCGCTCCTGGAAGCTGCGATCGAGGGCAATATCGTCGCCGACTTTCCGCTCTGCAACAAGTCGTTCAACTGTTCCTATTCCGGTCATGATCTCTGAAGGCTGTGTCATATGCGAAAGCTCCTGTTCGAAAGCCTGATCCGAGCGCCGCTCACCGAACGGGTTCCATCTCGTTCGACCGCAGCGATGGAAGAACTCGCCGGCGCCATCAACAAAGTCGCCTTCCGGCGGCTTGGCCGCAGCCTGTCGATTCGCGCCGTCGACGCCGGCTCCTGCAATGGCTGCGAGCTGGAGATGCATGCTCTGAGTAACGCCTTCTACGATGTCGAGCGCTTTGGAATCCGCTTCGTCGCTTCGCCGCGGCACGCCGATGTCCTGCTCGTGACCGGACCGGTAACCAAAAACATGCGCGAAGCTTTGGAGCGGACCTACAACGCCATGGCTAACCCCAAATGGGTTGTCGCCTTGGGTTGTTGCGCGCACGATGGCGGCTGTTTTGCAGGTAGCTATGCCGTCGTGGGAGGGGTTTCGCAGGTCATACCTGTCGATCTGCATATTCCTGGCTGCCCACCGTCGCCGACGGATATCCTCAGAGGTCTTCTTGCTTTGCTTGAACATGTGAACATGGGAGGCCGCGCTTCGTGACGGCGATCTTCAATGGTTCGACTTCTCCAGGCTGGATTTATCGCAATAAGCAATCGGCTCGCAGCCGCGATCGCGGCGGCACTCGCACTCTTCGCGGTCATTCGGCACTGGTTTCTTCCGCTAGAGCCGCCATCACGCCGGCGCAGCAAGAAGTCGATTGGCGATCGGCCCGACCAGGCAACGCGCCTTGCGATTGACGCGGTCGAGAAGGTTTTTCTTCGAGATTTCAAGTGGTCTTTCCGCAGGTCGTCAGGGTCGAACAACGGTATTGATGCACGGGCAGAGATCCTCGACGAAGGCAGCCCAACGGGCAAGCTTCTGGCGCTGCAAATCAGACCGATCCTACCCCAGAAGGCGAATGCAGGCGATTACATCTATCGCGGAGAAAGCAAGCACCTGGACTACTGGACGAAACATTCCTTGCCCGTCTACGTGGTCACCGTCGACCCGGAAAGCGGCCAGGTCCTGTGGCAACGAGTTGAGAAGCGGCTATGCGAGATGACCGAGACGGAATGGTCGATCGCCATTCCGCCAACCAACGTGCTCGACGCCTCAGCCAAGCTTTGTTTCGACGAGGCCATCACCTCCGATCCTGAGTCCCTGATGCGCGCCGTCTTTGCCCTCGACCGTGCGCTGATGGAGGAAATACAAGATCAGACAACGTTTTTTGTGTGGGATGAGTGGGTCAACACATCGTCGATCTTCTGCAATATGCGTATCTATATCGGCGAAAGCCAGCAGGAGAAACCGGAAGTCGAGATCGACTATCATCTTCGCGCGCATCGTCTTTACGAGGTTATGAGCAAACTTTTCCCTTGGGCAACCTACTCATATGCGGAGCCGATTTCTGAATATTCCGGAGTAGTCGCGGTCCATATTCTGGAGGTGGAGCTGCGACCTGAGGCGTCCGCATATATCGAGGCGGAGAAATTCTTGGAGCAAGGTTATCCCCAAGAGGAGGAACCACTGGCACCGGAACCCGATGACTTCGTAACGGAAGAAGAGGAGCGGGCATTCTGGCGCAGGCGAGGAGTGTCCCGCGGTCCGCAAGAAAAGGATGATTGATCCGTTTGTCGGAAGCCGATTTCGCGAAGGCAACGCGGAATGCGATATGGCCCGCGCCAGGTTGCAACAGCAATAGGGATTATGGGCAATCGGTCAGCTTTCCGTTTTGCTCGTCTTTCCGATCGTCGTTTGTAACCCCAGAATATTGTTCCTAAAATGCCGACGATAGCGCTGTCCGCGGGGTTCGGAATTCCGGTTCTTAGCCCGCAAGCGAAACCGATCCATAACCAAGTGCGCCGCTGTTGTAGCGCCGGTCTGGCGCAGGATCGACGCTGCCAGCAACCGGCCGAGCCAGGGCGCGTGCCGCAGGACAGCCAGCTCGTTCCAGATATCGAGGGCGACGATTGCCTGCAGCACCGGCGGCAGGTTTACCGCCCGCCGCCGGTGCTGCAGGCCATTCCTTGAGCGATAAGGAGGCATTCGTTGTCGAGCCGGTTTCCAGCGAACTATACAGGATGGGTTGTGCAAAAGTGTGGGTTGACCGTTTTCGACGGCGAGGCGACACTTGCAGCCTGCAGCAAGGCAGGAGGAAAAACGATGGATGAGCCAGACCGCTGGCGCCAGATGACAACCGCGCCGAAAGACGGCAGTCGGATCCTCGTCACGATCCGGCCGTCCGAACAGGGGCCGGCTGAAGTTGACCTCGCCTATTGGTCGAATGGCGATCAGTTCGGTGCAGAAGGTTGGCGTGCTTCCGATTCCTCGCCCGGCCGCCTCGTCGAATACGCCGAGCCGGAACTGAAGTGCTGGATGCCGATGCCCTCGGCCAATCTCAATAGCATCTCCATGCCCTCACCCTGGGAAGGCGACGACGCCCAGCAGCTCGACGGCTCAGGGATTTAAGTACTCGCGCCGCCATGTTGGGAGAATTCGATACGCAGCGGGTGGCAAAAACCAGTTGAACTATCGGCACGCGATCAGCGCCCAGGTCATCCCGACGCTGGCAGGCCTTGTCGCAGCAAAGGCATGACGGCGCCCTCCCCGCGATTAGGCATTGCAACGACACGAACTGGTCGTCTTCGACTTCACCTCATCCAGACATGCCGTTCTTCAAGCGTCAGCGGTGACGGCCAGACGGTCCCATGCTTCTCAGTCCAGAACTAGCCCCCCCAAAAAAAGTCATCGCTTCCATTGACGATGAAAGCATATGCTCCTATGTTCTTTTGCATTAAGAGCATATGCTCTCATATAGAAAAGGAGCGAGGCTATGAGTGATGCCGAGATACTTGTAAGTGGCGCCACCGGACGCACGGGAGGTGCCGCGATCGATGAACTACGCAAGATGGGAAAGTCGGTGCGCGCCTACGTGCGCACGGACAACGAGCGAGCGACGGCGCTTAGGCATCGGGGGGTTGATATCGCCGTCGGGGACTTTACAGACATCGATGACATCCGAGCCGCCATGGAAGGCATCCGATCGGCCTATTTCCTGCATCCGATCGCGCCGGGTATCCTTGGCGCTGCGACCTATTTCGTGCAAGCCGCGAAGGAAGCGGGCGTCACAGCAATCGTCAACATGTCGCAGATTTCAGCACGTCGCGAGTCGGCGAGCCATGCGGCCCAGGACCATTGGGTCTCCGAGCGGGTCTTCGACTGGTCCGGTATCCCGACGACGCATCTCCGCCCAACCTTCTTTGCCGATTGGCTCGTCTATCCACATTTTGCGAACGAGATCTGGCTCAAGAAGAAGATCGAGTTCCCGTTTGAGAACGGTCGTCACGCGCCGATCGCCACCGATGACCAAGGTCGGGTGATTGCTCATCTTCTCGCTGATCCGCGCGGCCATGAAGGCAAAATTTACCCGCTCCATGGCCCAGTCGAGATGAACCACACCGAGATTGCGGCCGTCATGAGCGAGGTGCTTGGCGCAAAGATCGAATATGCGCCAACCTCGATCGAGCTGTTCAAGGCCAAGATGGAAAATCTCTACAAGTTCCCGCCTTTCCTCGTGCAGCACCTGGTAGAAGTCGCCCAGAACTATCGCGACGGCATCTTCGCGGGCAGCAACGATGCCGTCGAGAAGATTACCGGAACGTCGGCACTCTCGGTCCAGCAATTCATCACCAACAATCGCGCCGCCTTTGCATGAGCGCGATCAAGGCAAATTGTAGGTTGAACAATGTCGAATACTCAAGGTGAACGTCACCCGTTTTTGGACGACTTGAACGCCGACGCGGAGCTCACCAGCTCCGTTCTGCGAGGTTCCCTCATCGGACGCGACGAGATCAAGCTCGCCGTCAACACGGTCGGGACCTTCTACGCCTCTCAGACGCCGACATTCCTTCAGTCCGTCGGCTCCAAGCTCTTTCTCGAATACGAGGCCGTTCTGACGAATGGGGAGAAGCTAAACGCGGTGGTGGTCGTCGACCACAATCCCGATGGTTCGGTGCCACGCGTCAGCGTTCGGATGAGCCCGCTTGGTGCTGTGTTGTCACTCGCCGCCAATCTTCGCGAGGCGCTCTACGGACAGCTTTCAGAAAACCTCTTTCTTTGAACCCGACCACTCGCCGGGCCAGCGACAGATAACGTATGCCCTGACCTGCGGCCCCAAAAAGGTAATTTGTCATGGATGTCACCAACGCCACCGTCTTCATCACCGGTGCCAATCGCGGCCTGGGCCTCGCCTTTGCGCGCGAGGCCCGCCGACGTGGAGCATCGAAGGTCTATGCGGGCATGCGCAACACAAGCGCCTTCGACGAGCCGGGGATCATCCCCGTCCGGATCGACGTCACTGATAAGGCATCGATCGGCGCCGCGGCAGAACTGGCGGCGGATCAACTCTGCTGATCAACAACGCGGGCATCGCCGCTCTCATCGACGGGCCTCTGGCAAACGATGTCGAAGAGCAGTCGCAGCGTCTGTTTGAGACCAACTATTACGGCGTGGTCCGCGTCACGCAGGCTTTCGAGCGGATCCTGTCGGCCAAGCCACATGCTGCCATCATCAACGTGCTGTCCGACATCGTGTGGCTTCCGCGGCCTTTTCTGACCCCTTACGCTGCTTCAAAGGCGGCGACATGGAGCTTCACGAACCAGCTTCGCTTTCACCTTCAAGATCGTGGCATCCAGGTTCTCGGTCTGCATGTCGGATTCGTGGATACCGACCTGACCAATGGCATCGACGTGCCGAAAGCCAGCCCGGAAGATGTGGTGCGCCAGACCTATGACGCGCTCGCTGCGGGCAAGAGCGAAGTCATGGCCGACCGGGGAACCGCACTGCTGAAGAGCACGCTTGCAGCCGAGGTACCCGGCTACATCATCCCGCCACCAGGGTTGATCTAAACGCTAAGATGGCGTCAACCCCACTCGCGGCGGGCCACAAGGTGAGAAGATCGTCAGGCTTTGCGCCTCATGGTACGGGCGATGACCTAGATCGAAAGGAAAACTACATGTTGTCAGAGAGCCAACCGCTTGGAATCGATCAATGCAATTGCTCCGCCATGAGACGGGCGAGCCGACAGATCACGCGGTTCTACGACGGCCATCTTGAGCCCGTCCGGCTGCGTATCACGCAGTTCCTGACCCTGGCGGCTCTCGACGAGGCTGACGGTGCCGCTGTCAACGCTCTTGCCGAACGGCTCGATATCGAACGGACTGCTATGGGAAAGATGGTTGGCTTCCTGGAACGCGACGGCTTCGTCACGATCAAGCCGTCACCCGCCGACGGCAGGGTTCGTATCATTGAACTCACGGATGAAGGTCGACGCTTGCATGAGAGGGCGGCTCCCCTTTGGCAGGACGCGCAGCGAGAATTCGAGCGACTGAACGGTATCACCAACGTCGCAACGCTCCGGCGGAGTCTGACAGAGATCGTCGTTGGCGACTTGCCGGTGGGCTCACCCGGAGACTGAGCCTTCAGAAGAGACCCAATGATGACGGACCAATCACATGGACCAAAACAAACCGTTCTGTTTGAACGAATAGTGAACTATCACGAAATAGCAAACGCGGTGAGTTTCATCTGGAATTCAGCATATTCGCCCCTGCGGTCCGTTTCCACACGGAGTCGCTTGACATCTCCTTCAACCTCCGGCTGGCTTTTAAAAATCAGGATGACGCGTATCCACGTCGTTTTGAAGTTGGCTGGGAGGTCAGCAAAATAAGCCGCTCGGTTGGAGACCGGGCCAAGGGAGGAGTTCCAACGTGCTCAAGAAAGCGATTTCACTACTATTTGCAGTGGTCATTGCCGTCGGTGCGGGCTTTGTTTCGACGGCCTATGCCCAAGGTAAAACCTATTATTGGATCTCGCACGGCTCTCCGGCGGATCCGGTCTGGACATATTTTCTGGCCGGAGCGAAGCTCTGGGCCGACGACACCGGCAACAAAGTCAATACATCGTTTCACAACGGTGACGTCCCCGCCCAGCAGGAAGCGGTCCGGGCTGCAATTTCGGCCGGCGCTGCAGGGATTGTCACCACCAGCCCTGATCCTGGCAGTCTTGTTCAAGTCGTCAAGGAAGCCAACGCGGCCAACATACCGATCATCAACTTCAACACGTCCGATCCACAAGCGAGCTTCAACGCCTATGTTGGCGGCGACAACGTGAAGTTCGGCGCGGCCTGGGCGCAATATCTTGTCGACAAGAAGCTGGTGAAATCCGGCGACTTCGTCTGGATGCCGGTCGAGGTTCCGGGGGCCACCTACGGCGTGCAGGAAGAGCAGGGCATCTCAAGTGTCTTCAAGCCGCTGAACATCACCTGGGAAATCACCGATGCGACACTCGATCAGGCTGAAATCATCACCCGCATGTCGGACTACCTGACCGCCAATCGCAAGAAGATCAAGGCAATCATCGGCCTCGGCGATCTGGTCAATGGCAGCATCAAACGGGTGTTCGATCAGGTTGGCGTGAAGCCGGGTGAAATCCCCGTTGTCGGCTGGGGTAACTCAACCGACACCACCCAGGAGGTCCTGAACGGATACGTGAATGCCGCTCAATGGCAGGATCCGCAGGCGACCAGTTATATGGCCTTGTCTATCGCAGCCATGGCGGCGGGAAAGATCCCGCCCGGCTTCAATATCATCACCGGCGCCCTTTACGAAAAGGACAAGGCCGCGATCTACGACAAAATTCTCTCTGGCAAATAATCTCGTCGATAGTCGTACTGGCAGTGTCACCCTGTTCAACCGGGTGACACTGCCCAACCGGTGAGCATCAATGCAGCAACGCTCTCTTCTTCAAAGCTTCATTTCGAAGCCGGAATTCGGTCCGCTCGTCCTGCTGGTCCTTGAGCTTGTGATCTTCTGGTCTTTCAATTCGGATTTTCTCTCACTTCAAAATATCAGCAACACGCTCTCGTTTACCGTTGAACTCGGGCTTATCGCGCTGGCGATGACCCTGTTGATGACAGCTGGGGAATTCGATCTTTCCGTCGGCTCGGTGTTCGGCTTTTCCGCCGTTGTGATGTGGACCGTGTTCAACAGCAATCTGATGCCGCTCGGTGCCGCCTTCCTCGTGGCACTGGCTATCAGTCTTCTCATCGGCTTTGTTAATGGATGGTTCGTTACAAAGCTGAACATCCCCTCCTTTCTCGTCACGTTGGGCATGCTTCTAGTGGTGCGAGGTACCGCCCTTTACGTCACCGACGGTTTCCCCCAGCACACCTGGACAGCCGGGGGCAACTGGTTTGCCAACGTCCTGGCGGGAAGCTTCTTCATCGGCAGCTTCCGCATGTACATGTCGGTGCTGTGGTTCGCGCTCGCAGCCATTGCCGCCCACTTCATTCTCACCCAGACAAAGGCCGGCAACTGGATACAGGCTTCAGGTGGCAACCCCCATGCGGCGCGCGCTCGCGGCGTCAACGTCAGCCGAACCAAGATCTACCTATTCATGGCATCTTCGGCGATGGCCTCGCTTGCAGGCGTGATCAGCTCGATCCGCACGTCGGCGGCAAACCCCAATAGCGGGACGGGTTACGAGCTGGAGGTCATTGCTATGGTCGTCATTGGCGGAACGGTGTTGACCGGCGGGCGGGGGACCATCGTCGGAACGGTAATCGGCATTTTCATCCTGCGCATCATGCGAAACGGCATTGTGATGGTCGGGGTTCCTGGGCTTGCCTACAACATTTTCATCGGAGCGATCATCCTTGGCATGATGGCGCTGCATTCAGCGCTCGAAAAGCGCCATAACACAGGAGCGTAGACGATGGCCGACGACCTGATCCGAATGGAAAATATCAACAAGTTCTACGGCCGCATCCATGCGCTGCGCGGCGTCAGCCTGACTGTCAAAACGCACGAAGTCGTAGGCTTGCTCGGCGATAATGGCGCGGGCAAATCGACACTGATCAAGGTGCTGTCCGGGGCAGTGCCGCTGACGAGCGGGGATATCATCATCAAGGGGCGCAAGGTCGAACTCAAGAGCACGGCCGATGCGATCGCTCACGGCATCGAAACGATTTTTCAGGATTCTGCACTCGTCCCTCAGCTGTCGATCGCACGGAATCTCTTCCTCGGGCGCGAGCCAGTCAAGGGAAGCCGTTTCTTGAACCGGCTGGATCAGGCTGCGATGAATGCCTCGGCCCGGGACCTCTTGAAGCGGGTGGGCATTACCAAGGACATTCCGCCCGATACCGCGATTTCATCCCTGTCAGGCGGTGAGCGTCAGGCAGTCGCGATCGCTCGCGCCATGCAATTCGACAGTGACCTTATCATTCTTGATGAGCCCACCAACAATTTGGGTGTTGCCGAGACGCAAGGGGTTCTGCGTTTCGTTCGCGAAGCGCGCGACACCGGCCATTCGTGCATTTTCATCGCCCACAATATCCACCATGTTTTCCAGGTGGTCGATCGGATCGTCGTCATGCGTGGCGGAAGGGTCGTCGCAGACGACATAATTCCAAAGACGACGACCATCGAACAGGTCGAACGGATCATCACGGGAGAGGACATGCTTAACGCTATAACCGCGTGATGCGGGCGTGGCCAAGTGGTGGAAGCGCCATGCAGCCACACCACGCCGCCGATTGCTTGAACCGCAGTCCAGTTTCGCGCAACGCGTCCTCAACGCATGGACGGCCGCGTTGATGGAGGTCATCAAAAGCCGGGTCACCCCACCCATCATGACCTTGACAGCAACGCGAATACCCGCAAATCCTCCAAGGTCATTCCGTCGTGGTCTCACTTGTCGACTGCGCCCCGAGATAAGGGCGGCGCTCCTGTTCCAAGGACTGCAGCGCGCTTCTGAGGCGCAGCAGGTCTTTGCGGGCGATCAGGCCCACGAGCTTTCCGGAAGCGGGATCCACGATCGGGATGCGGCCGGTTTCTGCGGCAAGCATAAGGTCGGCGACGAAGCCGACCGTGTCATCCGGGTGGCCAACCGGGGCGGATGTATCCGAAACCCGGTCCGTCAGATTTTGATCTGCAAGCTCCTTGTCTCCCCGCCAGCCAAGTACGTCTGCGCGAGACACGACGCCGACGAGTGTGTAGTCGTCTTCGACCACCGGATAAAGCCGATGCGTTTTTCCCCCGGTGGAGAAGAAGTCGCAGGCCGCGCCGATCGTCATGGAGCCGGGCAAGGTGTCAACCGGATGGACCATGATATCGGCAGCGCGCGTCAGTTCGAAGGGGTCGATGCCATATTCCCGCGTGATGTGCTGGCCGCGGCGCGCAATCTTTTCGGTGAGGATGGAGCGGCGCAGCAGCAGCACGGTGACGGCATAGGCTGTGACTGTCGCAGCAAGCAACGGCACAAGGGTGCTGATGTCGCCGGTGATCTCGACCGCGAAGAACGTACCGGTTAGAGGCGCCCTCATCGTTCCTCCCATCATCGCCGCCATGCCGAGAAGCGCCCAGAACCCGGGGTCGCCGGGAAAGCCAAGTCCGACAAGCCAGCCAAGCGCACCGCCCAAAATGAGAAGTGGGGCAAGCACGCCGCCGGAGGTTCCCGACGACAATGCCACCAGCCAGATTCCTGCCTTGACGACAAGGATGGCAAGGACGGCGTTTGCAGCAATATGGTTGGCGAGGAGATCCGAGATGATGTCGTAGCCCACGCCGAGCGCGCGCGGTTCGATGAGGCCGCCCAATCCAACGATAAAGCCGCCGAGGGCCGGCCACCACATCCAATGGATCGGTAGGCGCTCGAAGACATCTTCAATCTTGTATAGCAGCGTCGTCAGCAGGCCTGACTGAAGGCCTGAGACGATACCCATCGCCGCACAGAGGAACAGGCCCCACCAGGGAAGATGCACCTGGAAATTGGTCGGGAAAAGGGGACCTTGACCAAAAAGGTATGGCCGCCAACAGATCGAGACGCATGCCGCGACGGCAACCGGAATGAAGCTGCGCGGTTTCCATTCGAACAACAGCAATTCGACCGCGAGCATCACCGCCGCAACAGGTGAGCCGAATATTGCCGTCATGCCGGCAGCAGCACCAGCGACCAGAAGCGTTTTGCGCTCGGCCGCGCTCATGTGGAAGAATTGCGCAAAAAGCGAGCCGATCGCGCCGCCGGTCATGATGATCGGGCCCTCCGCACCGAACGGCCCACCGGTTCCAATCGAGATTGCCGAGGAAAGCGGCTTCAGCAACGCGACTTTGGGCGACATCCGGCTGCCACCGATCAGGATGGCCTCGATCGCTTCGGGAATACCGTGACCGCGGATTTTTTCCGAGCCAAATCGAGCCATCAAGCCGATCACCAACCCGCCAAACACCGGAGCAGCCACCATCCAGAGCGACCGTGGAGCAGTCGCTAGTGACGATGGATGGGTGCTGATCTGCCCGAACCAGACGACATTTGTCACAAGTGCGATCAGATTGACCAGCACCCAGGCGGCCAACGCACCTCCGGTGCCGACAATGATCGCCATGCCGATTAACAAAAGAACGCGTTTGTCCGTGGTGAAGTCACCGGCCTCGCGCCGGGCAAGTCCGCCTGTGAAATCATGCGGGCGGCGTTGCGGTCTCGTTTCAGAGTTTACCAATGCGTTCTCTCCAAGTCGCGCTGCACTTAAGCGCGGGCACATTTTCTCATCGGCGCTCCACATATATCGTGTTACGATATAAATCAATACGTTTGTGACGGGTGGAGTTGCTGCATGACAAAAGCACACGAGGATGCTCTTTCGCCGGGAGACTATGAAGCTCTTGCGAACCTACGCTATGCGTTGAGAAGGTTTACGGAGTTCAGCACCGCTGAGGTGATGAAGCTCGGTCTAACGCCACAGCACCATCAAGCGCTTCTTGCCATCAAGGGGCTTCCGGTTGAGAAGGAAATGACGATCGGGATGCTCGCAGATCGACTGTTGATTGCGCCGCATTCGGCGACGGAGCTTGTCAACAGGCTAGCCGACGCAGGCTACGTTGAGCGTATTACCAGCGGCTCCGATGGCAGGCGCCAGGTTGTAAGATTGATGGAAAAGGCCGAACACATCCTCACGAGGCTCAGCGGCGCGCATCTGCACGAGATCCGTGAAATGGCGCCCGAGCTGATGTACGCACTGCGCATTCTGCAGGATCGACACAGACTGGAGCAGATCGCTTGGATGGCATAGTATGCAGATGGAGCCGGCTGCAAAGGGAGAGATTGTGGGAAATTCCGATAAGGTGCTGAGGGCGGGTGACTATGAGGCGCTGGCCAACCTGCGCTACACGCTGCGCAGGTTCATGGATTTCAGCACGTCAGCCGCCCAGGAAGAAGGCCTCCCGAGCCAGCAACATCAGGCATTGCTCGCAATCAAGGGACATTTGGCCGCCGAGGCGATGACAATTGGCATGCTGGCGAACCGATTGCTGATCGAGCCGCACACGGCAACCGAGCTGGTTGGTCGGCTGAGCGCCGCCGGATTGGTGGCCCGGAATTCGGACCCGGAGGACAAGCGGCGACAGACGCTGATATTGACCGAAAAGGCAGAGGCGGCCCTGCTACGGCTGAGCGCCGTACATCTGAAGGAAATCCGCGAAATGGCGCCGGAGCTCATAACCATCCTACAGCGCCTTCAAAAGCAAATCGTATGATCGTCTGAAATTTCGCCTTTATCTAAACAGAAACCTCCTGTGCCGCGAGCGAGCAGGTGCTCCCGAACCTTGCGGTCCATGGCGCAATGGGGGTGCTTTGGATGCCCCGGGTCCAACCAATACGCGGGCTCGCTCACACCATAGGAAAGCCGACCTCTCCGCCGACGACAGGCAGACAATGCCACAGTTTCATCCACGGTGGGTCGTTCCGGTGAGGAACTAATACCAAGGATGTCCGTCATCGAAGTGTCACAAACAAGCCAAATGCCATTCTGGCGAGCTGATGCTGGCTGCCAAACGCCTTGCGCCTGCTCGCAGGTGGCAGTCTCGAACGACTACCTTTTTGACAAAACTTCCGTGGCTTGGGAATTCTAGCCAGACTTTCCTTTGCAAGCTGCAAAATGGCTTCCGGCAAGGGAGGAGGCGAAATGCTGAGCTGAGCACATATATCCTTTTGACAAGGTCAAACCAATGCCGGATCGTGGGTGTTGGCTGTGGAGCTTTTAAGCCGCCGGCGTCCCGTTGTTCGACTGATGTCACGAGCTCGATTGGAAGTCTCTTCGAGCAGACGACTGGAAACCCGGTGCGGGTGGCTCTTCGAAGCCAAACAGGATCTGATTCAAACTGGGAGGATACCGTGAGCGACCATGTCTATAAACAGGTGGAACTGATCGGCAGTTCGAAGGTCTCGGTGACCGAGGCCATCGAAACAGCGGTTTTGCGCGCTTCGAAAACCATGAGAAACCTCGAATGGTTCGAAGTGGCTCAGATCAGGGGGCAAATCAAGGGCGGTGCGGTAGCGCACTATCAGGTGGTCGTGAAGGTCGGATTTCGGATCGACGATTGATACGTTGAGCCGATCTTGCTTCGCACTAGTACCGCTCCCCAGAGATTCTGACTGGTTGAGTTACCGCAAGATGGGGCACAGCTTCTGGCTGGATGAGCAATTGAATGCTGCGTGCTTCTCCAGGTTGACGCTGAATGAAACCGGCTTTTTCCGGTGTTATCACCATCTGGTGTACGCAGGGTGCGGTCACCCGAAAGTGGCGGCGCATGGCGGCTCAAAGGTGCTTCTCGAAGAAGGTGTCTGGATATGGATCGTCGTTGAAACGGTCAATCTCGCTCCAGCCGGTGTTGCGGTAGAGCCGTTGCGCCTCTGCCAGCGTGCTGTTGGTGTCAAGACGAAGGATATTTATGGACAGCTCGCGGGCGACGCCTTCCGCCGCCGTCATCAGACGCCGTGCAAGCCCAAGCCCCCGAGCGGAGGGCGCGACCCAAAGTCTCTTGATTTCCGCAACCTCGCTTCCGGTACCCTTCAGCCCAACGCAACCGATCGGCAGGCTGTCCGACATGGCAACGAGGAACGCGCCGCGCGGGCGGATCATGTCGACTGCGTCCGGATCGCGGGAAAGCGATACCTCGAAACCGTTCTCGAAGCG
>NZ_JBFRFF010000031.1:0-78492 GCF_052114685.1 Rhizobium sp. 2YAF20
ATTTCAGGTAACCATTTACCGGGACAATATGTGTTTCTACCATTTCACGTAGCAGGGCGGGTGGATTTCCTGTGTACGATTGACACGGCAGAAACGCCTGTTCAACCACCGAGTACGTGATTTCCGCGCTTTTGGGCACACCGTTTGAGCAAGCAAAAGTTGCGAGTCAATCTCCCGATATCGGTAGATTGCATCGAGGCTCCTCGGCAATCAACTCTACGCAATCAGGGGTAGTCGCGAAAAATGCCCTCGGCAGGGCGCGCTCGGCGGAGCGGTGAAGCCTGTTCCGAACCCAGATCAGTTCGGCACCGAAACGGGCAGCCGGAATGCGTATCCCGACTGCTTTGGTTAAATTCAAAAGGAATGTCGTTACTTCTTGATGGCTTCGACATCGATGTCGAGCGCGAGGTCCGGACCGAGGCCGAAGTCCGTCATTTTCTTCAGGCCGAAATCGAGGCCACTGAACTTACCAGTTGCAGAGAAACCGGTCTTGACGGTCTTGGCATCCCAAGGAAGCGGGGACTCGGCATTCCAGGTCACATCCAGGGTTACCGGCTTGACCGTGCCGGCAAGCGACAGGTCGCCGGTGACCTTGGCGGTCTTGTCACCGGTCTTTTCGATCTTCGTGCTGGTGAAGGTGACGTCGGGGAACTCCTCGACATTGAGGAAATCGGGGCTCTTCAAGTCGGAATTGCGCTGATCGAAGTTCGTGTCGATGCTATTGGCGTCGAGCTTCAGCGAGATTGAGCTTTTCGCAATGTCGCTCTTGTCGAAAGAAATCGTGCCCGCAACCGTCTTGAAGATCCCGTGGGCATTCGACCAGCCTGCGTGATTTGTCTTGAAGGAGACCCAGGCGTGCGTCGGGTCGACATCATATGTATCCGCGGCAAAGGCAGATCCTGCAAAGAGTGCGCCGGTCAAGGCCACGACTAGAGTTGTGAATTTCATTGGTATTCTCCTCTGGTTAGTCCAGCATGTCCTGAACCTTGGTCGAGCCTCATCCCTGAAATAGGACGGCGGCGATGGCGATAGAGATGGCGGCCGGAACGGCAGCTGCAGCACCGGCTGCAACGGGTCGAAGGAACCGCGGAAGTCGGTCGAAGGTGACACCCCCGACAACGATGACAGCGGCAACGACGAGGGGCAAAGCCGCCAGTACGACTGCGGCGGGCTCCGCCTTCGGCGCGAAAAGCGCTGTCATGATCAGATGGACGGCAATCACACAGGCAAAGGAAAGGCCTTCGAAACCGCGCAGCGCGAGCGCGTCGTCATTGCCCATGAGATAGCGAACATAGTTCACCAGCAGCCAACCGCCGGTGAGGGCTGCGAGTGCGCCGTCGATTTGCGCCATGCCGACGAATGCCCCAAGGGCTGCCGAAAGTGCTGCCGCAATAGAGACGCCAAGCAAGGCAGCCGCCAGCACCGACGGTTCCCCGCGGCGCGCACCGGCCCGCACTGCGACGGCGGGACCTATCGCGGCGGTCGCGACCACGAAGACGACGAGAACGACGATGGATTTGGGCGAACTGGCAAGCAGCACGTTCTTGCCGAGTAACCAGCCCGAAAGGGCGAGGGCGATGCCAGCCAGCATGGTGTTAACCGCAACCGACAGCGATCTGCGCACAAGCGCAAGAACCGCGAAGATACTTGCGCCGAAGAACAGAATAATTGGGAGCTTTTGCTTCGCCGCGACGGGTGGGAGCGCCGGCATGCCTTCAAGCATCAAGTGGATGGCAACGGCTGCGAGCGGGATCAGCAGGGCGGTGATAAGCCCGCGTCTGTCAGGAAAGATGACCGAGGCCAATGCGACGACGACGCCAAGAAGAAACGGCACCCCGACGGTCGTCAACAGAAGCTGCTCTATCACGGTTGGATCTCCCAAAGCCGAACCATTGTCGGCCGGGACGATACAAGCGCGCATTTTATTTAACAAGTGTACTATCTTGGTTTAATTGTGAGACATTGATAACAAACTGTTCGAGAATCGCGAACGGTCAAGCCTGCCCAAATCGAAGACAGAAGATGCTGCCCATGGCGGATTCTGACCCGCGGCGCGGGCCTGCGAAGCTCGAACGGGACACCGATCGCGTAGGAGAGACTGTCGGACCATCGCAAAAGCCAGGGATGCCCAACACACTCGCACTCTCCGTCCTTGCAGAAATTGCGGCAGTGAAATCCGCGCAACGGGTGTGCCGGCAGAAGGTATAATTTAAGGGAGGGGCGTCGATTCTATTTCCCAATTTCATTGGAATGCAGATGATCTACGCAAGGTTCGAGGCTGGTTTTCGACAGAAATTAGCGGGACGAGTAGCAGCGAAAGGCATGACTTAGACAATGACGCCGCTGCCTGAGTTCCTAAAGGGTTCCCACCACACATAGGTGAAGAGAATTTTGCCCATACTTAGTGCATGCCGCATGAACCAAGCCAGTGCGCTTATGGTCAGTCATTCCACGATGATGGACATGTCTTCAACTTTCCGTCAGGTGCTCTGGACCGGTGGAGAACATTCGAGAATTGCGCGATCGGGGAAAATGTACGATAGAACTCGCATGAAGAATGGGCGGTATGGTGAACTTGAAACGCCCTCGTTAGCGGCGAGGCGGTCATTGCAAGAGCGACGGAGGTCTCTTGCCATCAGCCTGCTGCGCGCCAGAGAGGCGGTGATGAGTCATTTTCGACCGATCCTGGCTGCACACGATGTCACCGAACAGCAGTGGCGGGTCATTCGTATTCTCTTTGAGGCGGGCAAACTCGATGCAACGGAGGTGGCGGACAAGGCCTCCATTTTGGCGCCCAGCCTCACGCGGATGATCCGCTCGCTTGAGCAGCGCGGCCTTATTACAAAGCACAAGGATAATGCCGATGGCAGGCGGGTCTTGCTCCAGATTACGCCGGTCGGTCAGGCGCTCGTAGAAGATGTCCTGCCGGAGAGTCTCAAGGTCTATGCCGATATTGACGGCCGCTTTGGGGCGAAACGTGTGGAGGAGCTTCTCGATTTGCTGGAAGAGCTGGCATTGCTGAAGGCGGTGAACGGATCAGTTGGCGAGGAGTGAGCATCTGGTTCAATTTCATTAATATGTTAAGTATCTGATTGACCTGCCAAGTGATCTGTAGCAATCTTCAGCAGTACTAACGCTGTTGGGAGGCAGAGTTGGATCTATTGCAGGACCGTAACCTCGTTGACCGGACATGGTCACCCACACCCTACGATCAATGGGTAGACGACCTTCAGAACATTTGCGGAAATTTCAACCCGCATACGATGGAACGTGGCGATAGCGTCATCGGCACCGCGAGCCGCATCGACGTTTGCGGCATGGAGTTTGCGCACGTCTCCAACGATCTCGATTATGTTCGTCGCGATTGGGATGACATTCGTCGAGATGCCAATGAACATCTGTTCCTGATCCTGCAGCTCGAGGGAGCCTGCGGTGTGGAACATTCCGGCCGGCAAAATATCCTCGATGTCGGCGAATGCATTCTCGTGGATTCCACGCGACCGACCAGCTTCTATTTCCAGGGCCACTTCTCCAATCATCTGTCTCTGCATCTGCCGCGTCAATTGATGTATTCGGACAGCAGGATGGACTTCGATGTGGCCCGCAAGCTTGTTGCCAGCGATCCGATGGCGATGATGCTGCGCGCGTTGATCGCCAAGATGATGACGACGCCGGACAGTGAAGCGGCGTCGCCATATCTTCGCCAATTGATGTTCGATACGACCCGTCAGGCGTTCCTATCGACTGGTAGCCAGACGGCAAGTTTGAATTCGTTGCACGATAGTGCAAGCAAACGCATGCAAATGGTCGATATTCTGATCGACCGACATCTCACAAAGGCTGAGCTTAATGCCAAGTGGCTAGCGACAAGGCTAGGCGTCTCGATCCGCACCCTGCAGCAGGATTTCCAGGGGATGGGTATGACCTGCACGACCGTTATCCGCGACAAGCGCCTGCGCTTTGCGCGCGAGAAGATCGAACAGCTTAAAGAGCGGCGCAATCCCACGACCATCGCCGAAGTCGCTTATTCGGCCGGCTTCAACGACATTTCCTATTTCAATCGCAGCTTCAAGGAACTGTTCGATTGTGCGCCAAGCGAGCTGCTCCGCTCCGTAGAGACAGCACTTAAACTGGACTGACGCGCAGTCTGCGCTCCAGTCCAAGACGAGGCGCGTTTCTCCCCAAGACGGGTTTTGCGGCAAAAGTCATAGTCCTCCCGAAAGTCACGGGAGGAGAATATCGTGAAGCAGTATACCCTGCTTATCGGCGGCGAGGCTGTCGCCACGTCCCAGCATGCACCGGTCGCAAATCCGTCGAATGGAGAAGTCGTCGGCTATATGCCGCTTGGCACCGAAGCAGACCTCGACCAGGCAGTCGCCGCTGCCGGCAAGGCCTTCAAGACCTGGTCGCATGTTTCGGACGAAGAGCGCGCCAAAGCATGCCGGGCCGTCGCGGAGAAGATCAGCGAACATGCCGAGGAACTTGCCCAGATTCTGACCCGAGAGCAGGGCAAGCCGCTCAACGGCCTCGGTTCGCGCTTCGAGATCGGCGCCGCGCTCGCCTGGACCCGACACACTGCCGAGCTGGAGCTGCCTATTGAGATCCTGCAGGACGACAGCGAAGGCCGCGTCGAGCTGCACCGCAAGCCGATCGGCGTCGTCGGGTCGATTACACCCTGGAACTGGCCCGTCATGATCGCCTGCTGGCATATCGTTCCGGCGGTCCGGGCCGGCAACGCGGTCGTCATCAAGCCATCGCCTCTAACGCCGCTCTCGACCATCCGTCTCGTCGAGATCATGAACGAGGTCTTGCCGCCCGGTGTCGTCAACGTGATCACCGGCGAAAACAACATCGGCGCTGCCCTGTCCGCCCATCCGGGCATCTCCAAGATGACATTCACCGGCTCGACCGAGACCGGCAAGAAGGTCATGGCCTCGGCGGTCGCGACCTTGAAACGGTTGACGCTGGAGCTTGGCGGCAACGATGCCGGTATCGTTCTGCCCGATGCCGATCCGAAGGCCATTGTCGAGGGGCTCTTCTGGGGCGCTTTCATCAACAACGGCCAGACCTGCGCGGCGCTGAAGCGCCTCTATGTGCACGACAGCATTTATGAAGAAGTCTGCCGCGGCCTTGCCGACTACGCCGCCAAGATCACTGTCGGCGATGGGCTGGACGAGGCAAGCATTCTCGGCCCGGTGCAGAACAATATGCAGTTCAACAAGGTGCGAGATCTCGTCGAAGACGCTCGTGCCCATGGCGGCCGCATCCTGACCGGCGGCGCGCCGATGGACCGGCCCGGCCATTTCTACCCGATCACGCTCGTTGCCGATGTCGATCACGGGATACGCCTCGTCGATGAAGAGCAATTCGGTCCGGCCCTGCCGATCATCCGTTATAGCGATATCGAAGAGGTGATCGCGCGCGCCAATCAGAATCCGGCCGGTCTCGGCGGCTCAGTCTGGTCCGGTGATGTCGAGAAGGCGAAGCACTATGCGATGCAGCTCGAATGCGGCTCGGTCTGGATCAACAAGCACGGCACGATCCAGCCCAACGCGCCTTTCGGAGGCGTGAAGCAGTCGGGCATCGGTGTCGAGTTCGGCGCCGAAGGCTTGAAGGAATTCACGACGATCCAGACGGTGCTGAGCTGACCATGGCGACCTTCGACTACATTATCGTCGGTGGCGGCTCCTCAGGCTGTGTGCTTGCCAACCGGCTTTCGGAAAATCCGGTACACAAGGTGTTGCTAATCGAGTCCGGCCGACGTGACTCCGATCCGTGGATCCATATTCCGGCCACTTTTTTCAAGGTGCTGGGCAAGGGTATCGATATCCACCCCTATGCCTCCAACCCCGACAAGGGCTTGAACGGACGGCCGAGCATCATCCCACAGGGTAATGTCCTTGGCGGCGGCAGCTCGGTGAACGCGATGATCTATATTCGCGGCCATCGCAACGACTACGACACATGGTCACAAATGGGCTGCCAGGGCTGGTCGTATGACGACGTGCTTCCAGCCTTCCGTTCACTGGAAAACAACGAGCGGCTAAACGGGCATTTCCATGGCAAGAAGGGTGGTCTGCGCGTCTCCGATCCACGCCACCGCCATCCATTGAGCGAAGCTTTCATCAGGGCCGCCACTGAAATCGGCATCCCCCACAATGACGACTTCAATGGCGCCGATCAGGGTGGCGTCGGATTCTATCAGAGCACCACCTATGGCGGCCGGCGCTGGAGCTCGGCTCAGGCCTTCCTGCGCGAAGCGGAGAAGCGGCCGAACCTGACCGTGCTGACGCAACGCAAGGTCGCCCGCATCCTGTTCGAAGGGCAAAAGGCAGTCGGTGTCGAGCTGTTCGATGGCACGATATTCAAGGCGACGCGGGAAATCGCGCTCACAGCCGGCGCTATTGCGACACCGAAGATCCTGCAATTGTCAGGCATTGGCGACGGGGAGCACCTTTCTTCCCTCGGCATCAAGGTCGTCGCCGACCTTCCAGGCGTCGGGGCCAACTATCAGGACCATCTGGAAGTGCCGGTGCAGGGCGAAACGTATGAGCCGATTTCGATCCTCGGCCACGACAAGGGTCTGCGGGCCGCCGGCCACATGCTGCGTTATCTGACATCGCATAGCGGGCTGCTGTCCTCCAATGTCGTCGAGTGCGGTGGTTTCGTCGATACCGCCGGCACCGGGCAGCCGGACGTCCAGTTTCATGTCCTGCCCGTCTTGATCGGCTTCGTCGATCGTGACCCCGAGCCTGGTCATGGTCTTAGTATTGGCCCGTGCTATTTGCGGCCGCGGTCCCGGGGCTGGATCCGGCTGAAAAGTGCCGATCCTAAAGATCAGACGGATTTCAACGCAAATCTGCTTTCTGATCCCGCCGATATCGACACCTTGGTGCGCGGCGTCGAGACGGCGATCCGCATCCTCGATGCGCCAGCCCTTGCCAAATTGGTCAAGCGCCGCGTGCTGCCGAAGTCCGGTGTCGAAAATGATCCGGCCGCCTTGCGCGACTACATACGCCAGTCGGCAAAAACCGTGTTCCATCCGGCTGGCACGGCCCGCATGGGCCGGGACGACGATCGACTGACCGTCGTCGGACCGGATCTGAAGGTGCGCGGCATCGAGGGCCTGCGTGTCTGCGACGCCTCGGTGATGCCCACACTGGTCTCAGGTAACACCAACGCACCAACAATGATGATTGCGGCAAGGGCTGCCGCCTTCATGACCGGAAAGGCAATTTCCGACTGACGCGGAGATTGTTGAGTTGAACACCCCCGTGGGGAGCGGGGAGAAACAAACTGGAGGAGACTATGTCTATCAATCTACAAGGGCTGGCAATCGGCCTTTTTCTGACGCTCATTTCGGCGTTCAGTGCGCATGCCGCCGCATCTTGCGGCGACAATAGCGGCAAGGCGGCAAGCGGCGAGCCGATCATTATCGGCGCCATCACCGGCAAGACCGGGCCGGACGATTTCTCAAATTCCACCAAGGCTGCCAAGGCCTATTTTGACTGCCTGAACGCCAATGGCGGCATTAAGGGGCGGCCGGTCAAATATATCGTCGAGGATGACCAGTGGAATCCGGAGATCGCCGCGCAGCTGGCGGCCAAGCTCGTCAACGACGAAAAGGCCGTATTGATGGTCGGCAATTCGAGCTTCGTCGAATGCGGTGCCAATGCCGACTTCTATAAAAAGTCAGGCATTCTTGTTATTGCAGGCGTCGGCGTACCGCGCGAATGTTACTTTGCGGAGAATTATGCGCCGACCAATGCTGGGCCGCGTGTCTCCATGTTGGGCGCGATGGGTTATGCGCTCGACAAGTTGAAAGCCAAGTCGGTCGTCTGCATCGGTCCGAATATTCCAAATGTCGGTACCTGGTCCTGCGATGGGATTGCGCAGCTTGCCAAGGAAAAAGGCCTGACGGCTGAAACGATACTGATGGATCCCGGCACCGCCGATTCCACATCGACGATCTTGCAGGCTGCGGCCTTCAAACCGGATGCGATCATCCTGGGGCTTCCAAAGGGTGTTACCGTGCCGCTTCTAACGGCCGCTGAAGAGCAGGGGCTCAACAAGACGATCAAGTTCTTAAGCGCCGCCTCGGCCTATGATTTATCGGTGCCTGGTACGATTGGTGCCGGCTGGGACGGCAACTTTACCGTCAACATGGAATTCAACGATCTGGAAGCAGCGACGCCCGATAATCAGAACTGGCTGGCCGTTATGGACCAGTACGGCCAGAAATCTGACCCGCGCGACACCTTCGCACAGGCTGGCTACCTGGCTGCACGGATTGCTGAGAAAGCCCTGATGACGCTTGATCCCGCCAAGGTCAACCGTGAGACCGCATCTGCCGCCGTCCGCCAGATCAAGGATTTCAAAAGCGATATCTTCTGCGCTGCCTGGTATTTCGGCGACGGCCAGCAACGCCACAATGCCAATTCAACGACGCGCATGGCCGTCAGCGAAGGCGGCAAATGGAAAGTCGTCTCCGACTGCGCGCCGTCGCCGGATCCTGAGCTCAAGGACATCCATGCCTTCGAAAAGTCCGCTGGCATCAACTGACCCTGGCGTCTGCCATCGCGTTCCGCGGCTGCAACGCCGCGGAACCGAGCGACCCAAGAGGATCGACCAATGAACATTCTGCCTTTCATTATTTCCGGGCTTGGGATTGGCGCGGTCTACGCGTTATCCGGCGTCGGTCTTGTTGTTTTATTTCGCGCTACCGGCGTTCTCAATTTCGCTTTCGGAGCATTCGGTGCGATCGGCGCACATTGCGCCTGGCAATTGCTTGAGTGGAAAATGCCGCTCTCTTTTGCCATCGTTGCGGCCGTTGCCGTCTCGACAGCGATCAGCTTTCTATACGGCCGGATATTCGCCCCTATGCTATCGCATCGCGACACCGTCGTGCGGGCCGTTGGAACACTGGCACCTGCTCTCGTCCTGATTGCGGTCATGGGCGTTGTGTGGGGTGAGCTGCCACGCCGCCTGCAATATCCGACCGATCAGATGTTCGTCTCGGTCTTTGCCGTACGTCTTACCTTCACGCGCATCATCGCCATACTTCTTGCCATCGTCATGGTCATCGCGATCACGATGTTGTTGAGCCGTACGCGCCTTGGCCTTGATATGCGCGCACTTGCCAATGATCGCGATCTCAGCGCCGTGCTTGGCGTACGCATTCTCTATACCGAGACGGCCGCCTGGATCATCACAGGCATCTTTTCCGGTCTTGCCGGCTTGCTACTTGCCGACCTCGTACGCTTGCAGGGCACGTTTCTAACCTTGTTGGTCATACCGGCGATTGCAGCAGCGATCCTCGGCCAGTTGCGGTCGCTTTGGGAAACCGCTGCCGCCGGCATCTTGATAGGTATCGCCGAGGCCGTGCTGACGCCGATTGCCTGGATATCGCCCTACCGCGCGGCGGCACCCTTCATCATCGCCCTTGTCGCAGTCACGATCCTGGGAGGCACGGCGAAAGCCGCGTTGAAAGACCGATGACCGTTCAGGAGCAATCAATCGTCCCCAACGCCGAAGGCCTTTCGATGGTGCGCCTGCCCAAGCAGCTTCTGCATGTCCCGGTGACGATGGCGGTCTTTTCGCTCGTCGTCGCCTGCATCGCCAATTCCTTCTGGCTGTCGGCTGCAACATCAGCCGTTGCGCTGTCGCTTTCGGCTGCCGGGCTTGCCATACTATACGGCCAGCTCGGTCTGGTTTCCCTTTGCCAATTTGCACTTGTTGGCGTCGGCGGCTGGGTGACGCTTCGTGTCGGCCATGCCTTTCATCCACCCTTCGAGATCAGCCTGCTTGCGGGTGGAACCGTTGCTTCGGTGGTGGGATTGGCATTCGGTGTGCCGGCGCTACGCCTGCGTGGCCTCTATCTTGCACTCGTTACGCTGATGTTGGCCGGCGCCTTCCAAATCGTCATCAGCGCTTGGGGTTTTCCCGATGGCGGGTACGGATTCCTCGGCCGGGCTGACGGTTCTGGGCGTGAGATGCTGGCAAGGCCTGCAATGGCCGAGGGAGAAGTTGCCTACTTTCTCTATGTTTGTGGCGCGGCTGCGATCGGGCTGCTGATTGCGCAGTGGCACAAGCTTGCGCGTCCGGGCCGGGCCTGGGCGCTGATCCGCAAAGGCGAGACCGTTGCGATCGCAAGCGGCGTCAACGTCCTGACGTACAAGGCCTGGGCTTTCACATTGAGCGGCTTTCTCGCCGGCATTGCCGGCGGCCTGCTCGCCGGCAATGTGGGCCAGCTTGATGGGCGTGCCTTCGGCGCTTTCGACAGCCTCAATCTCTTTGCGCTTGCCGTCGTCGGTGGCGTCTTCAACTGGTACGGTGCACTGATTGCTGGCCTGCTGTTACGGGCAGTACCGGCGTTGCTGACCGATCTTGGCATCGATGGCTATGTCACGATCGGGATTTTCGGAATGGCCCTCTTTCATGCACTGGCGACCGCGCCCACCGGCATTGCCGGTCAGATATCAGTCCTGGTCGCCTGGCTAAGCGATAGGCTTTCGCAAGGGAGGGGGCGATGATCAAGATCGACAACCTCGTCGTGCAGTTCGGCGGCGTCCGGCCAATCAACGAGCTCAGCGCCGTTCTGAACGCGCCGGTCGCTGGCCTTATCGGCCCAAATGGTGCCGGCAAAACCACGCTGCTGAACGTGCTCTCCGGCTTCGTCAAGCCGGTTCAAGGGACAGTTTCGCTTGGCGAACAAGCGTTGCTTGCGATGTCGCCGCTAGAGCGCGTGCGGGCAGGCTTGCGTCGCTCATTCCAGACCGAACAGGTCGTCGAAGATCTGACAGTTTCCGGCAACATTGCCGCAATCGCCGACCACGTCGTCGCTGCCCGAAATCGTTCGAGTGCCGTGGAGCAGGCTCTCGCTTTCGTCGGGCTCGCGACGATCGCCGATCGGCTGGGGCAGTCGCTCAATCTCTTTCAGCGACGTCTCGTGGAGCTTGCAAAATGCGTGGTCGGCGAACCGAGGCTCATACTGCTCGATGAGCCGGCTGCAGGGCTGAGCGAAGAGGAGGGCAAGACGTTTCGCGAACTGGTGCTCCGTATTCCGGTGGAATTCAGGGCGCAGGTTCTGATTATCGACCACGACGTCGATCTCATCCGTTCCATGTGCAGCGAGACCATGGTGCTGGACTACGGAAAGCTTCTCGCTCTCGGTCCGACGCATACAGTGCTTGCCGATCCCAATGTGCGGCGTGCCTATCTGGGGGAGTTTTGACTTGAGCGAGCCATCCGAAATCCGTGTCGAAGGCCTCACCGTCGAGCGCGGCGGCAAGCGGGTCATTCACGATATTTCCTTCTCGGTCACGGCCGGCAAGGTTACGACATTGCTCGGCGCCAACGGGGCTGGAAAATCGAGCACGGTCATGGCTATGGCCGGCGTTCTACCCCGCGGCGGGACGGTGCGTCTGGGCGACATCGCACTCGAGGGATATATGCCCGACGGAGTTCGCCGCGCGGGCCTCGCACTCGTTCCGGAAGGGCATCGCGTGCTTGGGCAGCTCTCCGTGGAGGACAATATCCTCGTGGCTGCACTCGATCCCTCGGCGATAGGGCGCGCACAAGGGCTGAAGCGAGCCTATGAGATCTTTCCCGAGCTTGCCGAGCGGCGTAGCCAATCAGCGTCAGATCTTTCCGGCGGGCAGAAGCAGATGGTGGCGATGGCGCAGGCTTTTGTCGCCAAGCCTCGCTTCATGATCGTCGACGAGCTGTCGCTCGGTCTTGCACCCGCCGTCGTCAAGCGTCTGGCTGAAGCCCTGAAGATCGCAGCCGCCAGCGGCATCGGCGTGCTGCTGATAGAGCAATTCGCCAATCTCGCGCTTGATCTCGCCGATCAGGCGCTCGTTCTGGAACGCGGGCGTCTCGTCTTTGTTGGCACAGCGGCCGCGCTGAAAGCACGGCCGGACATTCTCCACGGCGCCTATCTTGCCAGTTGAAACGAAGGAGCTTCCATGACGTTTTCCGCCGATCTTTTTGCCGGGCGAACGGTTGTTGTAGCCGGCGGCACATCGGGCATAGGTGCTGCGAGCGTCCAACGTTTTGCCAGTCTTGGTGCGCGCGTGTTGAGCTTTGGGCTTGGAGTATCGTCGGCGCCTTCCGGCCCGCGGATCGAAAGCCATGAAGTCGACGTGCTGAAGCCTGGCGCGGTGGAGGCGTTTTTCTCGTCGGTCGAAGCGATCGATGTTTTGGTCAATTGCACCGGTGTCAGTCGCGATCGGGGCGAATGGTCGAAAGCGGCATTCGACGAGGTGATGGCGATCAATTTGACATCGGTCATGGATTGCTGCCAGCTGGCGCGTCCGCGCATGCAGCCGGGGTCATCGATGGTCAATATTGCGTCGATGTATTCGACCTTCGGCGCTGCCGACCGCCCAGCTTATGCGGCAAGCAAGGGTGCCATCGTGCAATTGACCAAATCCCTGGCGCAAGAATATGCGCAGGCGGGTATTCGCGTAAACGCCGTCGCGCCGGGCTGGATCGTTACACCCTTGAGCCGTGCTTTATTTGCCGACGAGGGGGCCTCCGCACCGATCCTGCGGCGCATTCCGGCCGGTCGATGGGGTGCGGCCGAGGAGATCGCCGATGTGATTGTCTTCCTGTCTTCTGAAGCGGCACGCTACGTCACGGGCGCCTGCCTGCCGGTCGATGGTGGATATCTCACCTCCTGAGGACTTCGATCATGGCTGCGGTACACCAACATGTCGAGAGCGCCACGGGGCAGGAGTTTGCGGGTTTGGCTCGCAACCTGTTCGGGAATATTCGACTCGACTTCAGCGCGGCGGATGAGAACAAGAGCAGGATGGTGTCGGCCATGCTGGGTGCATGCCGACTGACGCGGCTGGAGGCAGACCGGCATATCGTTTTCGGCGACAAAGTGACGGCAGGGCCTGATGATCCAGACGCGATCAAACTAATCATGCAGACGGAAGGCAGCGCAGCGCTTACCCAAGGCGGCTTGCAGGCGCCGGTTTCAGCCCACGCGCTGGTCATTTATGATCCACGCCGCCCGTATATACTGACCAACAGCACCTCGGTCCGGCAACTGCTGTTGCAATTGCCGCGTCATGCGCTGCCCCCCGCCGCAGTCGAGAGACTAGCGACGCCGTTCGTGCCGCACGCCACGCAGGATGGAATGTGCCGCATTCTGTTGTCGTTGATGGACTCGTCTATGCACGAGATTGATCATCTGGACACAGCGCGACGCTTCAGCGTCGGACGGACGATGATCGAACTCGTTCGCAGTATGGTCGGTGGCGACGCACAGCCGGCTAGGTCGATCTGCAACCCGCTGGATCTTCTGCTTGAACGCATCAAAGACTTTGTCGATCGCAATCTCGCGCGACCCGATCTGACCGTCAGTGTGATCGCGCGCCGCATGGGCTGCTCGGTGCGTTACGTCTATCGCGCGTTCGAAGTCGAGTGCCTGACGCCTTCGGACTACATCTGGGATCTGCGTCTGCAGAGAGCTCAGGCGCAACTGCGCGAAGCGGGGGGCTATGCGGGCGAAATATCCGAAATCGCCTTTGCGCTCGGCTTTTCGTCGAGCGCGCATTTTTCAAGGGCGTTCCGCAATCGCTATGGCGCTTCGCCGTCGCAATGGCGCAAGGCAAGGCTCTCATAGGTAAGGCGACCCGGCTTTGTGCCGCAGGGCCGCCTCGATTGATTACCGCATGGATTCAGCCACTCTCAGCGTATCGGTAAACTGCTCGAAGCGCCGGATCTTGTCGCCTGCGACGCTCCAGACGTGCACCACACGAGCGTTGAAGGCCTTGCCTGTTTGCTTGTGCGTACCGCTATAGTTGCCGACGGCCACCACATCATTGCCGGCATCAAGAAGGCGTTCCAGTTTGAAGCTGTATCCATCAAACGCCTGCCCGAGCGCCTGAAAGACATTCCTGAAGATTTCCTGGGGGCCGACATAGGTGCCGGCGCAGGGGAAGCCATCCATCTCCGTCCAGTGGCAATCGGGCGCGATGTCGGCAAGCATGCCGTCCATGTCGCGACGGTCGTTGGCGTCGTAGTGTGCCTTTACGATATCGAAAGCTGTTCGCATGGTGCTGTCCTTCACACTGGTTCCTGGCCGGGTAGGTAATAGGTCATCGAGGCCTTGCGGATGAAGGCGCCGGCGGGACTGTTCTGGATGCGCCCGTCGCCGGTGATGCCCAGGAACTTGCCAGTCGATCGCATGTCATTGAAATTGTAGAAAAATGTCGAGGCGACCGCGATCTTGAACTCCCGGAAGGTGAAGACGTACAGGTTTTCGTCGAACTTGTAGGTCGTGGTCAGGTCGACATCGCCATGGCCGCGCTGAACGCCGACGAGGCATTGCCAGGCATAGCGCTGCGACGACAGATAGGTGTGCTCGTAGACATGATTGGGGCTGTAGGTGAAGTGCGCCCGAAGTCCGATCAGATCCCGGCTTTCGTGCGGCACCGGCCCGCTTGCCGTGCCGCCGTCGACGACGCCGGGCCGGAAGATCTGCGCCACCTGCGGTTCGCCAACGGCATCCGTGGCATCGCGAACGATCGAATAGATGGAAAGCGCTCGACGAGTCTCGATGTTGAAGATGAGCGTTTCCGCTTCCTTGGGGCGCCCGGCAAAGACAATCTCGACGAAATAGGTTTTCGGCGCGACCTCAATCACGTCCGCCTTGTCGGTCGCGCTTTCCCCGCCGTCCGACCACTTGACCTCGCCTTTGCTAAAGGAAAGTTCTAGCTTGCGGCCGTCCTCGAAGCCGATCTTGTGGGATGAGCCGCCAAGTGCCTCCGTTGCAGGCAACCGGTTGGTGTCGATGCCGTAGGCGAATTGGTCGTAGGTCTTCCAGTCTTTGGGATTCTGGTTCATCGGTATCTCCTCCTCATATTAGTCCGCGAATGCCAGTGTCGGCAGGTCGACAGTGCCGGCGCCACCATCGACGGTCAGGATCGCGCCGTTGATCATCGATGCCTCGGCCGAAGCCAGGAAACAGACTGCATTGGCGACGTCTTCGGCTGTCGCCGGCCGTCCGAGCGGCACGTCCTTGGTGACGAGGGCATAGGCCTCCTCGACGTTCTTCAGCTTGAATTTTTCGACGATAAATTCCATCTGCTCGTCGGCCATCGCCGTCGTCACCCAGCCGGGGCAGACGGAGTTGGTGCGCACGCCCTTACGGCCGTAATCTCGTGCCAGCGATTTCGCAAGCCCGATGCAGCCATGCTTCATGGTGACGTAGCCTGCGGCGTCGGGCCCGGCAAATAGACCGGCGATCGAAGCAAGAACGACGATGTTGCCCTTGCTCTTGATGAGATGGGGCAGGGATTCGCGGGCGCTGACAAACGCGGTGTTGAGATTGAGTCGTACGGCCAGATCCCATGTCTCGTCCGACATGCTGACCGTCGGCCCGACGCCGTGCCCGCCGGCATTGGCAATCAGGATATCAAGGCCGCCGAAGGTCTCGACGATCGTCTCGACGGCAGCCTTCATCGCTGCGCCATCGGCCGCATCGGCCGCAACGATGGTAGCGCCGATCTCGTCAGCAACGCTGCGAAGCGGTTCCGGACGGCGCCCGACAAGCGCGACATTGCCGCCCTCCTGTCGAATGCGGCGAGCGACCGCCGCGCCGATGCCGGTGCCGCCACCGGTAATCAGGGCAGACTTGTTCTTGAAACGCATGTTTCCTCCTCTTGGCTTTCATGATCATCATGGCCGATACAGGCAGAGGCGTCGTGTCCAGCTGTGCAGTCTCTTTTGACTGAGCGTGTACAATCTATCCGCCGGTGCCGAAAATTTGCGTGACGAAGGCACTAGTCACGCGATGCCAGGGGAGGCATCGTCAGCGATCAGTAGACCTTTGCGTCCGCCGGTGGTCTGGCGGCTTCCGCATTGCTGAAATCGTCGAGGAGTTTAGTCGTCGCGTTGGCAAGCAGCGTGACGTCGTTGCCGATCGCGACAAACGTGGCGCCAAGCTCGAGATAGCGCTTTGCAAGGGAGAGATCGCCGATCAGGATGCCTGCCGCCTTGCCGTGAGACTGAATTCTGGCGAGTGCCTTTTCGACCTCTGCCTGGACCTGCAGCGCGCCCGGCTTGCCGAGATAACCCATATCGGCGGCAAGATCAGCGGGTCCGATGAAGACGCCGTCGACACCCTCGGTCGAAGCGATGGCATCGAGTGCTTCGAGCCCAGCGCGGCTTTCTACCTGCAGCAAAAGACAAATCTCGTCATTGGCGGTCGGAAGATAATCGGGAATCCGATTGAAGGCAGAGGCCCGGGCAAGGGCCGCGCCGACACCGCGCACGCCATGCGGCGGATAGCGCACCGCCTTGACCAATGTCTCCGCCATTTCCCTGCTCTCGACCATCGGGATCAGCAGGGTCTGAGCGCCGATATCAAGCATCTGCTTGATGATCCAGGTCTCGCCGATGGGCGGCCGGATCACCGCATGGCTTGTCGTGCCTTTCATCGCCTGCAGTTGCCAGACGAGAAGCGGCACGTCGTTCGGCGCGTGTTCAGCGTCGAGCAGCAGCCAGTCGTAACCGGCGCCGGCGCAGATTTCGGCCGTGTAGGGGTTGGCGAGCGCCTGCCAGAGGCCGATCTGCGCCCGCCCTTCCTTCAGGGCCTGTTTGAAGAGGTTCTTGGGCGCAGGCATGTTTCGCTCCTTTATGCAAAGAACAGGCTGACCGACCCATACGGGCCGAAGTCGGCATTGATCGTGTCACCGTGCCGTGCCTCGATCGGGCGGATAAATGATCCGGCCAACACTATCTGGCCGGCCTCGATCCCGTCGCCATACAGCGCCAGTCGATTGGCAAGCCATGCGATGCCGCGGGCGGGCTGATTGAGGACTCCGGCGCCAAGGCCGGTCTCTTCGACCTCAGCGTTGCGGCTGACGATCGCGCCCATCCAGCGCATGTCGATCTGGTCGGGCCGCACGGCGCGCCCACCGGTAACGATGCCGGCATTGGCGGCGTTGTCGGAGATGGTGTCGACGATCGTGCGCGCCTTCTTCGTCTCCGGATCGACGCGAAGGATGCGGGTGTCGAGGATTTCGAGGGCGGGGGTCACGTAGTCGGTGGCGTTGAGGACGTCGAAGATCGACACGTTCGGCCCCTTGAGCGGCGCCTTCATGACGAAGGCTATTTCCGCTTCGATGCGCGGCTGGATGAAACGGTCGGCCGGCACGGTTGAGCCGTCCTCGAAGATCATGTCGTCGAAGAGCACGCCGGAATCGGGGATGCTGATGTTGAGCGCATATTGCATCGCCTTCGATGTCAGCCCGATCTTCCAGCCGATCGGCTTGCGCCCAGCGCCGATCTTCTTCTCAACCCAGGCGCTCTGGATGGCATAGGCGTCATCCATGGTCATCTGGGGATGTTTCAGGGACAGGAGCCCGGTCTGGGCGCGGGTGCGCTCGGCGTGATCGAGGCTTTCGGCCGCTGCCTGGATTTCATTCTTCGACAGCATCAGAGCACCTCGTCGGCGATGGTGTTTTTCAGGATGCCGAGGCCGTCGGCTTCGACTTCGACAACATCGCCGGGCTTTAGCCAGATCGGCGGATCGAAACGCGCGCCGGCCCCCGTCGGTGTGCCAGTGACGATGACGTCGCCCGGCACCAGCGTGGTGAAGGTGGAGATGTAGTTGATAATCTTGCTGAAGGAGAAGATCATCCGGCTGGTGCGGTCGCTTTGACGCACTTCGCCATTGACGCGGGTTGTCAGCTTGATGTCCTCGAGCTGGGCGGCGTCGGTGAACGGGATCAGCCACGGGCCGATCGAGCCGGTGTTGTCGAAATTCTTGCCCTGGGTGACGTTGAACTTCGCATGGCGCACCCAGTCACGGATCGTGCCTTCATTGCAGAGCGACAAGGCTGCGATGTGGGAGAACGCATCGGCCTCGGTAATCCGTCTGCCACCCTTGCCGATGACGATGACGATCTCGCCTTCATAGTCGAGTTGCGGGCTTTCCGGCGGCCGGATCAGCGCTTGCTCGTGCCCGGTGAACGAGCGAGGAAAGCGGATGAAGAGCGAGGGATTGGACGGCGCTGCTTGCCCGTCCTTGTATTCCTCGTTGCGGTCGGGGAAGTTGACCCCGACGCAGATGATTTTTTCCGGCGACGGAATGGGGATCTCGACGCGGACTTCGTCCAGCGCAAAATCCGGCTTCAGTGCCTTGCCTTCCTCGGCGAGTTCCCCGAGGCGGCCGGCCTCAATCACCTCGCGCAGGGTCGGCCATGTTGCCCCGTGGCGGGCCGAAAGGTCGACGACACCGCTGTCGACTGCAAGCCCGTAACCATGACGGCCGTTTCTCGAAAACGAGAGGAATCTTGGATTGATCATGCTGTCATGGCCCTGCTCTTGGCCTCAGGCTATCCCGCCGAGGCAGACATATTTAATTTCGGTGAATTCCTCGATTCCGTAGCGGGATCCCTCGCGGCCGAGGCCGGAGAGCTTGACGCCGCCGAAGGGGGCTTCGGCCGTCGAGATCAGCCCGGTATTGACGCCGACCATGCCGTATTCCAGCGCTTCGGCGACCCGAAAGACACGGGCGAGATCCTTGGCGTAGAAATAGGAGGCAAGACCGAACTCGGTATCATTGGCCTGAGCAATGACATCGGTCTCGTCCTTGAAGCGGAAGAGGGGGGCGACCGGCCCGAAGGTCTCTTCCCTAGCAACGGCCATGGCCGGAGTGACGTCGGCCAGCACGGTCGCCTCGTAGAAGCGTCCGCCGAGCGGATGACGATGCCCGCCGGCAACCACGCGACCGCCCTTGGAAAGCGCATCGGCGACGTGCTCCTCGACCTTGGCAAGAGCCGCCGCGTCGATCAGCGGACCTAGATTGATGCCCTCGTCGAAGCCGTTGCCGGTCTTCAGCGCGCCGACAGCCTTTGCGAGCTTGTCGGCAAAGGCATCGTAGACGCCATCCTGCACATAGAGGCGGTTGGCGCAGACGCAGGTCTGGCCGTTGTTGCGGAATTTGGCAATCAGCGCGCCTTCGACGGCGGCGTCGATATCGGCATCATCAAACACGATGAAGGGTGCGTTGCCGCCAAGCTCAAGCCCCAGCTTCTTGATGGTCGGCGCGCTCTGCTTGTAGAGCTCGGCACCGACTTCGGTCGAGCCGGTGAAGGTCAGCTTGCGCACGATGGGACTTGCGGTCATCTCGGCGCCGATCGCGCGCGCTGATCCGGTGATCACGCTGAACAGGCCCTTGGGCAGGCCGGCACGTTCGGCGAGGATTGCAATCGCGATAGCCGAAAACGGCGTCTGTGAGGCCGGCTTTAGCACCATGGCGCAGCCGGCGGCAAAGGCCGGACCGGCCTTGCGGGTGATCATGGCGTTCGGGAAGTTCCAGGGAGTGATGGCAGCGACAACGCCGATCGGCTGCTTCATGACCAGAATGCGCTTGTCCTTCTGGTGGCCGGGAATGATGTCGCCATAGACACGGCGGGCCTCCTCGGCAAACCATTCGACAAAGCTGGCGCCATAGGCAATCTCGCCCTTGGCCTCTGCGAGCGGCTTGCCCTGTTCGGCTGTCAGGATGCGTCCGAGATCATCCTGGTTTTCCATCATCAGCTCGAACCAGCGCCGCAGGATCGCCGAGCGTTCTTTCGCGGTCCGGGCGGCCCATTCCTTCTGGGCGATCTCGGCTGTGGCAATCGCTTTCTTGGTCTCGGCAGCACCCAGATTGGGAACAAGGCCGATAATGTCACCCGTTGCCGGATTGTCGACCTTGATCGCATTGGAGGGATCGGCCTCGATCCACTCGCCGCCGACCAATGCAGCCTGCCGGAACAGTGTTGCGTCCTTCAATTTCATGACCATCTCCTCGCCTGGCGAACGTTGAAAGGAGCGGGCGTTCTCGCCCGCTCTCATGGTAAACGCTTAAGGCGCGATAATCGGCTGTGCCTTCAGATCTGGCTCCGACACGTCCGCGCCGGCGAACAGGCTACCATGTTCGAACCAGGATTTGGGAGCGGGTGCGCCCCAAAGTGTCTGACGCTGGGGATCCTTGAGGTCCCACTTGATCGGTTCCAGGTCGGGATCGACGGTCTGGTAGTCCGAGCAATAGATCTCGATACGGTGGCCGTCCGGATCGAGGATATAGAGGAAGAAGGCGTTGGAGATGCCGTGGCGTCCCGGGCCGCGCTCGATGTTGGAAACCCAGCCCGTGGTCGCCATCAGATCGAGCAAGTCGATGATGTTGAGCGGCGTCGGCACCCAGAAGGCGGTATGGTGCAGCCGCGGACCGCGACCATTGGTGAATGCGATGTCGTGGACGCCACCCTTGCGATGCGTCCAGGCGGCCCAGAGGCGGCCGGTCTCCTCGTCAGCAGTATATTCGGTGACACGGAAACCGATCTCGTTGTAGAAGGCGACGCTTTCGTCGACATTGGTCGAGTAGCAGTTGAAATGGTCGATGCGGAGTGGCTTGACGCCTCTGTAAAGGGCGTATTTCTGGTGAATCGGCGGCAGGCGATCCATCTTCGAATAGAATTCGAGCGGGATGCCAAGGGGGTCGCGGGTGCGGAAAGTCCGCGCCTGATAAGGCCGTTCAATCCATTCCACCGGTAGGCCCTTGTCCTTGAAGAAATGTGCCGCCTTGTCGAGCTCTTCTTCGTCAAACACTTTGAAGCCGAGGTCGCGGGCCTCCGCCTTGTCGGACTTGCGCAGCACAATGCAGTGATGGCCGCGTTCTTCGAGTGCGCGTAGGTAGATTGTGTCCGCCGTCTCGTCGGTCACCTGTAGGCCGAGGGTGTCGACATAAAAGGCGCGTGATTTGGCAAGATCGGTGACGCCGAATTCGACATGGCTGAGGCGCACGATGTTGAAGGGCGGATAGAGATTGGGTTTTGGCAGGGACATGTGTTCCTCCTCCTTATGCGTGCTATCGGCTCAGCCGGCGAGTTTCTGGATGGCGTGCGGCTTGGTCGCGAAGGCGATGTTCTTGGTTTCCATGTAGAAATCGAAGGACCAATCGCCCCCGTCGCGGCCGATGCCGGAATTCTTCGCGCCGCCGAAGGGGGCCGGCAGGTGGCGGACGTTTTCCGAATTCACCCAGATCATGCCAGCGTCGAGATGATCCGTGAAACGGAAGGCGCGGGTGACATCTGATGTCCAGAGATAGCCGGTCAGGCCATACTGAACGTCGTTGGCAAGGGCAAGCGCATCGGCTTCGTCCGTGAACGGGATGGCGGTCAGTACCGGCCCGAAGATTTCCTCCTGGGCGATGCGCATCTTGTTGTTGGCACCCGTAAACAGGGTGGGAGAGACATAGCAACCGCCGCCCGGGCCATTGACCTTCTCGCCGCCGGTCGCAAGGGTTGCACCTTCCGACCTGCCGATCGCGACATATTCCAGCACCTTCTTTTCATGAACCGGGTGAATCAGCGGGCCGATGACCGTTTCCGGATCAAGGGGATGCCCCACCTTGATGCGCTTGGCTTTGTCGGCGACGATCGCAGTAAACTTGTCATAGACGCTTTCTTCGACCAGCAGGCGCGAGGACGAGGTACAGCGTTCGCCGTTCAGCGAATAGATCATGAAGACGGCGGCATCGGCGGCGCGCTCGAGATCGGCATCGGCAAACACCACCACCGGGTTCTTGCCGCCGAGCTCGAAATGCACCCGCTTCAGCGTGTCGGCGCCCTGCTTCATGATCATCGATCCGGTGCGGCTTTCGCCGACGAAACCGATCGCCTTGATCAGCGGATGTTCAGTGAGCGCGCGACCGGCATCCTCGCCGAAGCCGTTGACAAGGTTCCACACGCCCTTCGGCAGGCCGGCCTCTTCGGCGATTTCGACGAGCAGGCGCGCCGTCAGCGGCGAGAATTCGGCGGGCTTATGGACGATGGTGCATCCTGCGGCAAGCGCAGGCGCGATCTTCCAGGTCGACAGCATGAAGGGCGTGTTCCAGGGCGTGATGATCCCGACCGGGCCAATCGGCACGCGCGTCGTCAGGTTCACCTGACCTTCGGCGCGCAGCGTCTTGCCGTCACGAGCTTCCGGCGCGCGATCGGCGAAGAAGCGGAAGTTCTCGGCTCCGCGCAAGGCAGCCTTTGCCATGAATTTCAGAGATTGCCCGGTGTCCATGCATTCGACGAACGCGATTTCTTCGGCGCGCGCGACGATCGCGTCGGCGATCTTGTGCAAAAGCGTCTTGCGCACGTCACCCGGCATGGCGGCCCATTCGGCGAATGCGCCTTTGGCGGCTCTCGCAGCACGGTCGATGTCGTCGGCCTTGCCGCGGGCAACGGTGGCGAGCGGTTTCAGATCAACCGGCGAAATAGTCTCAAAAGTCGAACCGTCGTCGGCTGCGACATCCTCGCCGTTAATGCGGTTGAGAACACCACGATCCCTAAACTGTGCCAGATAGGTTTCGGCCTTCGCGATGTTTTCCTGCAATTTGGACATCATCTATTCCCTTAATGTTATGTCATCCCGCGCGGCGGGTGTTGTCACTTGCCGCGAAGTCGCGGGTGGATGGCGTTCTTCTTCCAGCTCAGCTCCGCATCGATCTCGCGGATTTCGAGCGATAAAGCGAAATGCGGCGTCTCGAACAAGAGTGCGAGCACCTCGTCGGCTGCAGCAAAGATAGCCTCGCCGGTGCGCTTCTTTTCCTCCGCGGAGCGACCGGTGCCGATGCGAAAGTTCATGTCCACGAAGGCGTTTTGCGGCAGCTGATCGGCGATTGCATAGTGTTCGCTGCGAAATGCCCGCACGCGCACAGCGCCAACTTCGAAGAGCCGGGTCGACAGCACAGCTTGTAGCAGGCGATCACAGAGTACGCCGATATCTGCCCGGCCATCGAGATTGGCGGAATATTCCACAGTGAGATGCGGCATCGGACCTCCCAGAATGTCGCCGTTGCTATTATTAACATGTTAAATATATTGAGTGCTGTCAAGCGCCTTTTCGCCGTCGCTTGCTGCAGTCGCTGACAAAGGAGCGACGCTCGATCCTCAGCCGCCGAAACTGCCCGCTTGTGTTGGCACGTGCACATAGTTGCGGTCGAAATAGAGCAACGCGTGCCCGTCCTTACGGCTGCGGATATCGATGACTTCGCCGATGAAGATATGGTGCGTGCCGACTAGGCGGGCTTCGGTGAGGCGGCAATCGAAAGAGACGATGGCGTCGCTGAGCGCCTGGCTGCCAGAGTGGAGCTCGGTCCATTCCGCGGCAGCGTAACGTTCGTCCATCTTCGTTCGCTGGCCGGCAAAGAAGTCGGCAAGATTCTTGTGCTCCTGGGTGAGGACGTTGACGCAGAAACGCCGGTTTTTGAAGAAGAGGCCTGTCTGCGCCGAACGGCTGTTCATGCAGACCAGAAGTGTCGGCGGTTCGTCGGTGACGCTGCACATGGCCGTGGCAGTGAACCCGCCGCGTCCGGCGGGGCCGTTGGTGGTGATGACGTTGACCGGTGCGCAAACCCTGGCCATCGCATTGCGAAACTCGCTTTTCGAGATTGGTTCCTCCATGATTTTCGCCTCACTCGGCCGCGTTGCGAGTGGGTAACGTATCATCGAGCGGCGGCAGCCAGGTGTCGCCGGTCCAGCCGTTTTCGTCATAGTCGCTCATGCAGCGATCGACGAGCGCTTCCATCTCCTTGAGGCGTCCGTTGCGTTCAGCACCCTTCAGCACCTGCAAACGGACTTCTTCCGGAGCACCGGCATAGTTGAGTTCGTAAAGAGCGTGGCGTCCGCCGAATTCGGTACCGCTCGCGTCCCAAAGCAGTTTCATGATCTTGATGCGCTCGATATGGCCCATGTCATTGGAACCACGGACATATTGCGCAAGGTAGCGGTTGATATCAGGGTTGCCGAAGTCCTTCACCGAAGAGGGAAGATAGATCAGTCCCGAGGCGACGACTTTGCGCACCGTCTCGATGACGCGAGGATAGGCCTCCGACATGAACGTGCGATAGGACAGGGCGGCTTCCATATTGGGCAATACGGCGCCATTCGCCCAAGGCTGTGGGTTGTAGGCCATGGCGTTGGAGAAGGACCAGAACATGTGTCGAAGCGCGATGACCTCACCGAGGGCCGCCTGATTGCCGCGGAAGGCATCCCCGCCCGTGGCGCGTAATGCCTTGGCAAGCAGGCCGGCCAGGAAGTCCAGCTTGACCGCAAAGCGTGTGCAACCCTGGAAGCAATAGCCGTGCATGAAGCCGGAGGCAGGGTGGAAGGAGAGGATCTTGGCGGCGTCGCGCAGGACGAGTACGTCCTCCCAGGGGACGAACACATTGTCGAGTACCAGGATCGCGTCATTCTCATCGAAACGAGATGACAGCGGATAGTCGAAGGGATGGCCGACTGTGTTAGCGGTCTGCTCGTAGGAGACCCGGCAGAACATCTTGATGCCGGGCGCGTTCATCGGGACGATGAACATGACCGACAACGAAGGATCTTCCGTCACCGTCGCCGAACTCTGGGCGAGAAAATTGTAGTGGGTCAGCGCCGAGGAGGTCGCCACAACCTTGGCGCCGGAAACGTAGATGCCGGCATCCGTCTCTTTCGTGATGTGGACGAAGACGTCTTTCACCGCATCTGCAGGCTTGTGTCTGTCGATCGGCGGGTTGACGATCGCGTGATTCATGAAGAGCACGGATTCCTGCGCCCGCTTGTGCCACGAAAGCGCATTCTCCTTGAATGGCCCGTACCAGTCGGCATTGGCACCAAGCGTGTTCATGAGCGCGGCTTTGTAGTCGGCGGTGCGGCCCATCCAGCCATAGGACATACGTGCCCAATCGGCGATGGCACCCTGCTGGGCGACGAGATCAGCAGAGGATTTTGCCACCCGGAAATATTTGTGAGTATAGCCGTCCGATCCGGTATCCGTCGGCGACGTTAAGCGGCCCTTTGTCTTCTCGTCGTGCAACGCATCATACATGCGCGCGATCGAGCGCGCGGAATTGCGCATGGCCGGATGAGCCGTGACATCGGCGATGCGTTCGCCGTTGATGTAGACCTCACGTCCATCGCCCAGGCTCGCCAGATATTCGGCGCCGGTAAAGGGCCTTGTCTTATCGCTGCGGTGATCTTCAGCGCCCATGTCGTGTTCCTCCCTGAGATAATGACAAAAACTAAGTCGAAACGGAATGATCGACCATGGACAAAGGTCACAATTCGCTGGTACTTTTTCTGGTATGCTGACGCGAAATGAGATCCCGAACTTCTTTGTCTATGGCGAGCCGAGCCGTTCGCTTGAGGTCGGTTTTTTGCATGTCGAGACAGTAATGGACCGGAAAACGCTGCATTTTGGCAGTGTCGCGCCCCACAAGCATCCATTGATGGGGCAGATCACCTATTGGTTTCAGGGTGGCGGAACCTATCGGATCGAAGATCAGATTTGGAATTTTTCCGCTCCCACCGTGAGCTTCGTGCCAAGCAACGTAGTGCATGGATTCGAGGTCGACGACCAGTCCGACGCAATTGTGGTGTCGGTCTCCGACGACATGCTGAAGGCAGTGGCGTCGCAGGTGGCTCTCAGCCTCGACGTGCCAACCTTCCTGACCGGTCAGCCGTCGGACCCCGTATGGTCGCGGCTCGTCGCGCTTCTCGACATGATCGCCGAAGAGTATCGTGAGCGGGGTGCGGAAGGCGAGAAGGTGCTGGGCGGCTTGATCGGTGTTGTGTTGTCCATGATGGCCCGTATTGGCGGTCGCATCGCGTTGCCGTCCACCTCGACGACAGTCGCGCTTGGGCTTGCGCTTCGCCGAGCCATCGATCTTCACTACAAAAAAGATTGGCCGGTTGGAGCCTATGTGAATGTGCTTGCGACCACCCCGCATCTTCTCGACAAGGCGTCTCGCCAAGTCTTCGGAATGTCTGTCAAGGCGTTGCTACTGGAGCGTCGACTGCTCGAGGCCAAGCGTCTTCTGATGTTCACCGTCCGATCGGTGGAAGACGTGGCGCGTGAGACCGGCTTCGAGGACCCTGCCTATTTCTCCCGCTTCTTTCGCAAACGCACCGGCGAGGCGCCGGCCACCTGGCGCCGGCGCCATCTGCAGCCGGACAGATCCGAGCTACCTCCGGCCGCCAATATCTGAAGGGACATGGAAAGTACCTTAAGTTTGTAAAAATGAGATCGTTACCCATCGCCGTTCGGACACCAAAGAAGGCGGCGGAAGTCTCTGCGAGGCCCACACGCTTTCGCGACAAATGGGCTCTCAACACGTTAGCCTCACTCCGAGGAGCGTGCAGACTAAGGGAAACCTTATGTCTACGTCCGGCGGAAGAACCGCTAGCGGTTTCCTGCCGTTCTCCTCGGAGGATTCTAGACGGACCTATCCGATCCGATCGGGATCGCTCTTCAGGTCATCCCCACTTCATCTCACCCTTGGCAACCTTGGAACCGATGTCGAGCGCCACACCCATGCCGAGGTTCGGGAAGCGAGCTTCCATCGCGGCCTTCAAAGCGGCGGCATCCGACGCCTTCGTCAACTCTTCTTCAAAGGCGAGCAGATAGGCCTTGGTGTGCTCGACACCCGACAGATCGGTTGCGGCTTCCGGCGTAAGATGGCCCGGCACGACCACAGCGGGTTTGCGGGCGGCGATCTTGTCGAGATTGCTGATCCACGCGGCGCGCGCTTCCTTCGTCTGGGTATCGGCGACCCACACGTGCACTCCCGAAAAGATCATGACGCCGCCGAATACGGCTTTCAACGACGGCACCCACAGGTAACGGCGGTTGGCAAGGCCCTCAGCGGTAACGATCTCCACCGTTTCGCCGTCGACGGTCAGGGACGGGCCGTCGAATGCGTGCGGCAGAACGATATCTGCGAGGGTTTGTGGACCATTTTCCTTGAGTTGAGGCCCCCAAACCGCAAGCTTCTTTTCAACATTCGCGTTGATAGCGGCAAGCGTTTCGGAGGCAGCGATCACCTTGGCGTCGGGGAAAGCCTCGTAAACTGGCTTGAGGCTGAAATAGTAGTCCGGGTCGGACTGGCTGATGTAGATGGTCGTCAGCTTCTTGCCCGTTGCTTTGATGGCGTCTGCAAACGCACGTCCGTCAGGATAGGTAAAGCCGCCGTCGATCAAGAGGGCCTCGGTCGGGCCCGACAGCAGGACCGGTGCACGGAAGAAACCGTTTTGGCCGGCGGGGAAATGCTTCCAGCTCAGCTTGGCACCGGCCGCTTGGCCAAGACCGGCGGGAGCGAAAACGGCGGTGGCGCCGGCTGCAATAGTCGTCTTCATGATTTGTCTCCTTGTATACATCTGTTTCGTTGCCTTTAGCTTATGCTTTGTGTTGCGAAGAGAGACGGCGGATTAATCGCCATGTATCCAGCTTCCCGAGAGATTGAGGAAACTGTGATCCGGTTGCGTGATGTTGGTGGACGTTCCGAGCGCCGACAATCGTAGAGATGACCGGAACTGCAAAAGCGTTGTCTGGCCAATCCGAAAGCGCAAACTAAGTTGCTTGCAATCTCGCTGCCAGGGTATCGAGCTCGCCGAATAAAACATTGCTGGACAGCAATCGACGACTGCGATTGTCCTCGACAATCAGAGCGGGAACGCCATTGACACCGAAGTTCTTCATCTCGGACCGCGCTGCACTTGTCCTTTGCCGGTAAGACGAAAGCAGTGCCTCGTCTGGCGCCCTCACCCGGCGGGCAGCTTCGCTGAACCCAGCCTCTTCAAGGATACTCTCGACCACGGCAAGCTCCGAATTGTCCCGGCCTTCGACATAGCGGGCATTCTGCAGCGTCTTCATCGCTTCGATTTCCCGTGCCGGTTCCGTCAGTCCCACGGCAACTATGCCAAGGGTCGCTGGCGCAGAATCGAACATGCCTCCAGCTTTCCCCAGGATTTTTGCGCGATAGGCGTCGGTGAATTGCTGTCCGCAAAGGCGGGCGATGCGCTGGTCGTTCTGCCAGGCAAAGGCCGCAAAATTTGCGTCCATCGCTCGGGCGCCTTCTCCGGCAAAGAGACCGCTGGGGGCCAATTCCACTGTCGCACCATCCAACTGGACCAAGCGCTCCAGTGCAGGAACCGCTCCGTAGCACCAACCGCAAAGTGGGTCGAAAAGGTAGGTAACACGCATATCTTTTCTCCTTCAGAAGAGATGGCGGGAAGGTAACCGCGCTGCACCGATTGATAAATGGGCCTTAATTGGACAGAATGTGCGCTAAAAGCTTACAATCAGTTGGAAGGTGGCATGGAGACCGTCAATTTCAATCGTCTGGCCTACTTCGCAGCCGTGGTAGACGCCGGTTCCTTTACGAAGGCTGCCGAGCGTCTGGGGATCACCAAGACCGTTGTCAGCCAGCAGGTTGCGCGCCTCGAAGAGGAACTGAGGTGCACTCTGCTTTCTCGCACCACGCGCCGAGTGGAGCCGACCGAAACGGGGAGGATCTTTTATGCACGGTGCGTCATGATCCTGCGAGAGGTCGAGGATGCGTTCGGCGAAATCGCACAATCCAATACAGAGCCCACCGGCGTGTTGCGTATCGCTGCACCCAACGACTATGGGACCTATACCATCGCACCGCTTGCCGCGGCGTTCATACGGAGATATCCATCCTGCACCGTGGAACTGGTATTGTCGGACGACAGGGTCGACATCATCGCCAATCAGATCGATGTTTCCATCCGAGTCGGCTGGCTGACCGATTCGACGCTTCAGGCCAGACGGATCGGAGCGTTTCGGCAATTGCTGGTCGCAGCCCCTGAAGTCGCTGCCTTGATAACGTCCGACAGCCCCGATGATCTTGTAGCCGCGCCATTCATTGCCAACAGCGCATTGCGCGAGCCACTCGTGTGGCAGTTCAACGAAGGGGATTTCAACCGCCGTATTGTGCGTATGCGCCCAGTGATGACGATGAACACCACACCCGCAGCCATGAGCGCGGCATTAGCGGGTGGCGGCGTATCGGTGCTGCCCGACTTTCTGGCGGCAGCGCATCTTGAGGCTGGCAGATTGGTCCACATCCTTCCGTCGTGGAACCTACCGTCGGGCGGGATCCACACGATCTATCCCGCCGCGCGCTTTCGTCCACCAAAGGTGACGGCATTCGTGAGCATGCTCCTTGAAGCCAACAAGGGCGCTACACGGTGAACAAGGCTTCGCGCGGCTCAAGGGATAGCCCTTGAGCCTCTGGCTGACGGCAACTGGCAGATGGTCCACCGATCACTGCGGCTGCCTCGGGATCCCCGGCAATTTCGGTGCGGCTCTGCCTCACTCATCCACTACAGCGGGCACGGATCTAGAGCCACCTTATCTTCGCTCTGCCAGCGGATTATGGGAAGGGAAAGGTGCCACAAATCTCAGATTGGCACGAAAAATGCGTGTTCCATCAACGATCGCAACCCACGATGATGGAGACGGCGGACGATGACAAGGCAGGCAAATGGCACTTTGGATGTGCGGTTGATGCGCACGCTACTGACCTTATTGACAGAATGCAGCGTTTCGCGAACCGCAGACCTCTTAGGTCAGGCCCAGCCGACAGTAAGTCTGACGCTCAAGAGGCTGCGGGAAATGCTGGATGATCCGCTGTTGGTAAGGTCTGGTGGTACGCTGGTGCCAACGGAACGGGGACTAGCGTTGAAGGAGACCCTGCGCGATATACTCGGCCAGATCAACACACACCTCGCTCCCGATCCCACCTTCGACCCCAGAAACGCAAAGAGAAGCTTCCGCATCATTGCCGACAATTGCCTCGGCGCCGTGTTTCTACCGCAACTTGTCGGGAGGATTGCACAGAAGGCACCCAATGTCGGCGTTGATGCGTCCCACATGCCGAGTTACGACGATCTTCTCAGCCAATTGGCAGACGGGTCCATCGATGCGGTTATTGGGAACTGGCCGCATCCGCCGGAATATCTGAGGATGTCCCCTTTGTTGACGACCGATATTGTCTGCGTCGTACGCCCAAGTCACAGACTGGCAAACCGTAGCGAACCCATCCGGATGGAAGAGTTCCTGACAGAAAAACATCTTTCTCCGACGTCAGATAAACGTGCTCACCTAAGCCCGATCGATGGGCGGCTGATCGAGCTCGGCCTTAAACGCAATATAGCCACATCGGTCCCGGAATATGCGATCGCGCCCTATGTCCTTGCCCAATCGGACCTCGTTTTCACCACTGGACGCATTTTTGCCGAGCAGATCGCCCAAGCGTTTCCCTTCGTCGTTCTGGAGGCGCCTCGTGAACTTGGACAGATGCAGTTCTATATGCTCTGGCACGAGTGCAAGCATCAGTCGCCTGACCATGTCTGGTTGCGACAAATGATAAAGTCAGTAGCAGCCGACGTCCGCGCCAGCGATGCAACGGCGTCGGAACCGCTCAAATCTGTGCGGACTAAAGCGCCTGCATTCGGCTGAGCCGAGTTGGGACGCTGTCGGCATGCCAACGACCGATCTTCTTCGCAGTGCAATATAGTCTATTTGTGTTCGGTTATGGCCGATTCTGTCTAAACGGCCCACACTGGTTGCAGTCCAATACCAACCAGATGAGGGCATGATGGCCGGTTCAGGAATTACCCGACGTGAAGTGCTTGCAGGGATTGCCGCCGGTACGGCAGCAGGGATGTTCGGTTCATTGAACAGCGCCAGAGCCGCCGTTTCCGAAATGGTCTGGGCGACCTGGGATTCCAACGGCCATCCTGAATATATCGCGGCCTTCGAAGCGCAGACGAGCGTCAAAGTGAAACTGTCCTATCTCTCCAGTGAGGACGCACAGTTCGCGGCTCTAAAAACCGGAACGGCGTCTGACTGGGACATGATCAATCCGTCCCTCAACGGAAGCTGGCGTTACATCAAGGCAGGACTGCTTGAAGAAATCGACATGGGCAAAATCCCAAATGCCGCCAAAATGTACGATGTCTTCAAGACGACGCCAAAGGTTCTTGATGCCTCGGGCAAGCATTTCGCGGTTCCCTACCTCTGGGGCCTCAACCCGATTGTCTATCGCAAAGACAGGTTTGAGAGCGAGCCTGACTACACGACGCTGTTTAACGAGAAATACAAGGGCCAGCTCGCCATGCGCGACTATGCGCTGGAATCCATCGGCATAGCCGGTCTGGTCGCCGGCATACCGCGCGACAAAGTTTTCCTCATGGAGACAAAGGAACTGGCGGAAGCCAAAAAACTGCTGATCGCGCAAAAGCCGTTGCTGCGTACCTATTGGCAGACGATCGGCGATCTCACAAACCTGTTTGCCACGGGCGAGGTCTCGTGCGCGTTTTCGTGGCGGGTTCCCTATGACGCGCTTAAAGACAAGCTGAACATGGGAATGGCGAAGCCGAAAGCCGGGATTATGGGTTGGTGCGACTGCTTTGCCATGCCGGCAGCACTGTCTCCGGAAAAGACCGAAATCGGCTATAAATTCGTCGACTATCTGCTTGGCGCAGACTTCGCGACCCAGATTGCCAAGATCGGCAACTACGCAACCACCTCGTCCATTATTCGCGACAAGCTGTCGAAGGAGGAGCAGGAAGCGATCTTCGTCGACGACATGGATGTGATGAAGTCCTTCATGTGGCCCGTCGCCCCGGAGAATTACTCGGAGTGGCTGAAGGTTTGGAATGAAGTCAAGGCAAGCTGATGAAGGTCAGCACGCCTGACATGGTGTCCGATCCGTCAAGGTCCGGGCTTTTGCTGTCAGCCCGCGGCCTGACCAAGAGTTATGGCAAGGACCGCGCGGTCGACAGTGTCGATCTCGACATTCCGGAAAGGGCTTTTACCACGTTTCTCGGCCCTTCCGGCTGCGGCAAGACCACGATATTGCGCATGATTGCCGGCTTCGAGGCGCCGGACGCGGGATCAATCGTGCTTGATGGACGCTCGCTTTCCGGCGTTCCGCCTGAGCGGCGTCCGGTCAACACCGTGTTCCAGAGCTACGCGTTGTTTCCGCACCTCACCGTGTTCGGAAACGTCGCGTTCTCGCTGACACTTCGGCGCCAGAGCAATGTCGATGTGGCTGCGCGCGTCAAAAGGGCGCTGGACGCCGTGCATATGGCGGAGTTTGGCGAACGATATCCACACCAGCTCTCGGGCGGCCAGCAGCAGCGCGTGGCGGTGGCACGCGCGATCATCGCGGAGCCGCACCTGCTTCTGCTCGACGAACCCCTATCCGCATTGGACAAAAAGATGCGTGGGCACCTGCAGATCGAACTGAAGGATCTGCAGCGACGCCTCGGTATCGCCTTTGTCTATGTGACCCACGATCAGGACGAGGCCTTCGCACTCTCAGACATCGTCGTCGTCATGAATAAGGGGCGTATCGTTCAAAGGGGCGACCCTTTGACGATCTATGCTCGTCCCGCCAACGCCTTCGTTGCTGATTTCATCGGCGCGGCGACCCTCATTCTCGGCGAGATTGTCGGCAACGGTGCGATCCCCGGATCGGCTGCGATCGACACGGCAATAGGCATCGTCCAGTGCCCGGCTGTGGAGGGGTTGTCGCGTGGGGACAAGGCGGTGCTCGCCATTCGACCTGAGAATCTTCGCGTTGCCACAGGCGCGGGCGTGATAGACGCGACGATCCAACATGTCGTGTTCAAGGGTGACAGATATCTCATCGAAGCTGGGGTGAGGGGCATCACCTTGCGGTTCATGGCGGATCATCCGCTTGTCCCAGGAACGGATGTCGGCCTGGCATTGGATCCCGATCGTGCCTTTATCACGAGGGTCGAGTAATGGCTCTGGTGTTCCATCGGGCGCATTTTGCCTTACCCGTCGCATCTCTCATATTGGTGGGTTGCGTTCTGCCGCTCGCTTTGCTCTTGGTGTTCAGCTTCTTTGAGGTGGATCTCGACGCCTTCACAATGGTTCCGGCATTTTCGGGACAGAGCTGGTCGCAGATTTTTACCAATCCGGTCTTCGCCTTTCTGATTGGCAAGGCAGTTGTCTCAGGTGCTGGGACGGCGATGCTGGCCACTTTTGTCGGATATCCGATTGCGATTTCGATGACGCGCCTGCCTTCTCTCTGGAAGGGGATTGCAAGTATCGTCCTGCTGACGCCGCTCTATACCGGTGAGATCGTGCGAATTTATGCCTGGCGTGTCGTTCTTGGCTCCGAAGGGTTGATCAACGCCGTCCTGCAACGGCTCGGTCTTATCAACGAGCCTTTGAAATTCCTGTTATTTTCACCATTCACCACACATCTCGTGCTGCTTTACAACAATCTGCCATTCATGGTTCTGGCGATATGGATCTCAGCCGAGTTGGTTGACAAAAGACTGATTGAGGCCGCCCGAGATCTCGGCGCCCGGCCATTGGATGCGTTTTTGAAGGTTATCCTGCCTTTGACTACTCCCGGGCTGGCCGTTGGCGCCTTCACGGTCTTTGCTCTGGCCGCCGGCGATATGATGACTCCAAGTCTTCTTGGCGGAACCTCGGGCGCGACGCCGATGGCGATGATCGATAATCTGTTCGGTACTGCCTTTGATTGGCCACTGGCGTCGGCTCTGGCCCTTAGCCTACTTGTCGTCCTGTTCGCATTTGCCATCGGGTTCGCCACCGTCCTTCTTCGGCTCAACGGTGCAAGGGCAGTATTCCGGCGGGGGCTGAAATGACCCGCTTTGTGATCGTCACGCTTGGCCTTGCGGCCTGCTTTTTCTACCTGCCGATTGTCGTTCTCGGGATTTTTTCCTTTAACGCGTCAAGCACGATGGCTTTTCCCCTGAGCGGCTTCACCTTTGCCTGGTACGCCGATCTTGTGGGCAACGCGGCGTTTCAGGATGGCTTTGTAACCAGCTTTTTGATCGCCCAACCTGTCGGGCTTCTGGCTGCGTTCATCGGCCTTGTCGCCGCCTTGGCCCTGACGTCGCCGCGAATGTCGTTCCGAGGCGCATTTGCCGTTTTGATCCTCGTGCCCTTTCTTGTGCCGAAGACCGTCCTTTCCATCGCGCAGGCAATGCTCATGAGCTGGGTCGGACTGGGACGCGGAGCGACAGCTCTCATTCTGGCACAAACGATTGTTGCCATCCCCTTCACCACGACAATCATCGCCGCTGTGTTAATTCGGCTCGATCCACGGTTGGAGGAGGCGGCCCGGGATCTGGGTGCTACGCCGTGGCAGAGTTTTCGGCGTGTTCTACTTCCGCAGCTCAATGTCGCGTTGAGCGCGGCCTATTCCATCGGGGTCATTCTGTCGTTGGCGGATTTGACAATCTCCATGTTTTTGGCCGGCCGCACGCAGCCGCTTTCCCTTATCGTCGCATCGGAGTTTCGGCGGGAACTCAAGCCTGACCTCAATGCGATGCAGGTGGTCGTCCTCCTGTTGACTGCCCTGATCGTGGCACTGACAGAGATTAATCGCCGACGCCGACTACGCGGACGTACGGCTCATTTGCGAGATCAAACATGACATTCTCCCCCACCGATGTGCCGCGGATGACGGTTGACGACCTGAAACAGGCCGCCCGCGCCGATCTTGCCACCCTTGGCTATCCGAACCCGCCATGGATCGCCGATCTGCCGCAGCACGGCGCAACGCAGATCGCCGATGTCATCATCGTTGGTGCCGGCCAGTCCGGCATCATGAGCGCGGCAGCGCTGAAGTGGGACGGGGTCAGTAAGGTGCGTGTGCTCGACAGTGCGGCGCCAGGGGCCGAGGGGCCATGGCTGACCTTTGCCCGCATGGAGGAATTGCGCACTCCGAAAACGCAGGTTGGCAGCGAATTCAATGTCGTCAATCTGTCTGTGCGTCGCTGGTTCGAGACAGTTTGCGGGCGTCACGCCTGGGAGGAGCTTCCACGTATTCCAAGAAAGGACTGGAAGGCCTATCTGGATTGGTATGCCGAAGTCTTCGAAATCGCGATTACAAATCATTGCCAGGTTATCGACGTGGCCCCTGAAGGCGATGTCATAGCCGTCACGACCAATGTCCGCGGCGTGGTGGAAAAGTCTCTGGCGCGTACTGTGGTACTGGCCACGGGATATGATGGTGCGGGCGCATGGCGAGTTCCAGGTTTCGTCTCTGACGGGCTGCCGCCAGACAGGTTCAACCACACAAATGGTCCCATTGATTTTGAAGCTTTGAAGGGCTTGCGCATCGGCATACTTGGGCATGGCGCATCGGCATTCGACAACGCGATCAAGGCTATTGAAGCGGGGGCTGCCTCCGTCGATCTCTGCTTTCGGCGTGCGAAGCTGCCACGCACGAACCCGCACCGCGCGATTGAAACGCCCGGGATGATGACGCATTATCCGGATCTCTCCGACAGCACGCGCTGGAATATTTCGCGCTTCTTCCGTAGCGCCGACCAGCCGCCGCCGGTGCGGAGTTTCGAAACTGCCATGAGCCTTGCCGGGTTTCGACTGCGCCCCGCCACGCCATGGCTCGCGGTTTCCGAGCAAGCGGGCGCAATCCGTGTCGATACGCCAGAAGGCACCTTGGAGTTCGACCATCTCCTGCTTGCGACTGGCATGCAGATCGACCTTGCTGCCCGACCGGAACTCACAAGCATCCATGACAAGGTTGCGCTTTGGGGCGAACGCTACACGCCCCAGGACGCTGACAAGGATGCTCGACTCGCACAGCTTCCCTATCTCGATCCATTCTATGGCTTTGTTCCAAAAGACGCTGCCGACACATGGCTCAGCCGCGTATTTGCCTTCAACAGCAGCAGTTTTACCAGCCACGGCCCGCACTCGACCTCGATCAGCGGACATAAGCATGGCGTTCCCCGCCTCGTGAGCGGTGTCTTGCGCCGGCTTCTTCTTGATCAGGAAGAAACAATCCTGCCGGCATTGGCGGCCTATGCCTCGCCTGATCTGCCGGTCTCCGATGATTTTGAAGATCTTGTTGCCACGGCAAATTCGCGTCCGGCAAGCGCGGATCAATCTGACAATCGCGTTTGAGGGTACGTTATGACCATCTCCTTTCATTGGACTGATCACTCGACCGCCGATTTCGCTTCCCGCGATTTGAGCGAGACGGTCGTCATATTGCCGATCGCGGCCATCGAGCAGCATGGTCCCCATCTTCCTGTGAAGGTGGACGCGGCGATCAATGCCAGCATCCTTGATCGAATGACACTCTTGCTTGACGCCAGTACCGACGTCCTGATCCTGCCCGCGCTCAGCGTTGGCAAATCGGATGAGCATTTGGCCTATCCGGGCACGCTCACCATCTCCGGGCAAACGCTACGCCTTGTCTGGCTCGACATTGCCAGAAGCGTGAAGCGCGCGGGCGCCCGAAAGCTCATTCTTTTCAATTCGCATGGCGGGCAGATCTCGCTCATGGACATGACCTGCCGTGATATCCGCGTGGAGCTCGATATGCTTGCGGTCGCCTGTTCCTGGTTCCGGATTGCGCCGGTCGACGACCTGTTTTCTTCGGCGGAAATTCTTCATGGTATCCACGGCGGGGATATCGAAACCAGCATGATGCTTGCCATTGCGCCAGAGCTGGTCGTCATGGACAAGGCCGAAGACTTTGTGCCGCTGACGGTCGGCATCGAGCAGTCCGGCAGCCTGCTAACTGCAGAGGGTGCGGTGGGCTTCGGCTGGCAGGCGCAGGACCTTCATACGGCCGGGGTTTGCGGCAATGCCGCCAATGCCGATGCCGACAAGGGTGCGATCGTTCTTAACCGTGCTGCGGCTGCATTGGTCCGTCTCATTGAAGCCGTTCGCGGTTTTGACATTGGCCAGCTCACCTCTGAAACCCGCTTTTCGGCAATGAGATAGGCCATGCTGGCGATCCGCGACGTCGAAACTCTTCATATGCAAATGACAGACGGGGTGCAGTTGGCTGCCGATGTCTATCGCCCCGTCGGACCGGAAACATATCCGGTTCTTGTGATGCGGTTGCCCTACGGACGGAAGGTGGGCTCGACGGTCGTTCTCGCACATCCCGCTTGGTATGCAGCCCAAGGCTATATCGTTCTGGTGCAGGACGTTCGGGGCAGGGGCTGTTCGCAGGGCGTATTCAGGGTTCTCGAGGACGATATCGCCGATGGCGCGCTCACACTTTCGTTGGCAGCTGATCTTGCCGGCGGCAACGGTGCGGTGGCGAGTTACGGGTTCAGCTACCATGGCATGAACCAGTTCATGGCGCTTGCGGGTGCGAAGCGATCAGGCGGAAAAGTACCCGATGCCATGGCGGTCGCGATGGCAGCCTTCGACGTGCGCAATCATTGGGCCTTCGAGGGTGACGGATTCCGTTTGCAGTCAAACCAGGTGTGGGCCTGTCAAATGGCGGTTGAAAATGCCCGGCTGGCTGGCGACATTGCCGCCGCCAATGCCTTGCGCGCCGCTCTGCCATCGTTGCACTCCGGCCCGATTTCGGCAAAGCCGGACGCGTTGGAGCATGCATCGCGATACACGCACTACCACGATTGGCTCGCTGATGACCCGGCCTATTGGCGGGAAAGGTCGCCAAAAACGGTGCTTGAGGGCGTAACGCTGGACGTTCCGGTCCTGCATGTCGGCGGATGGAACGACATCATGCTTGAGGGTACATTTGCGGCCTTTGACGCTTTTTCGTCGGGTCCCTCCCTGCAGCGGTTGTTCGTCGGCCCCTGGTCGCACCTCCCCTGGGGACGACGGGTCGGCGCGCTGGATGCCGGCCTTGAAGCTGCAGGCGGGATCGACCCGGAGATTGTAGCCTTTTTCGACGAGGTTCTGAAAGGCCGCGAAAACCGCCATCCGAAAATTCAGCTGTTCGATGTCGGCAAGAAGGCCTGGGTCGGATTCGATACCCTGCCGCGGACCGACGAGTTGCTGCTCCATCTCAAATCGAGTGGCCGAGCGGCGCCGACGAGTGTCGATGGCAAGCTTGATGACAAGGCAGGCTTCTGGAGTTCCGACTATCTGGTACATGATCCATGGCGGCCAGCTCCAAGCGTCGGTCTGCATCTCGGGACGCCATCGGACTTTGCCGACAGGGCAGCGATCGATGACCGGGCCGATGTGGCCGTCTATACCTCGGAACCTCTCGACAGCCCGCTCTTTCTGGTCGGGGCACCGGACGTTGAGCTCTTCTTAACCTGCGACCGACCAAGCTTCGATCTTGACTGCACCTTAAGTGCGCTCGCCCCGGACGGGGCCGCCATCACGGTGACCGCCGGTCATAAGACCGTGATGGCACACGACAACGCACTAGTGATTATCGTCAAGATGCGTCCGATGTGCATGACGGTGCCGGTGGGCCATTGTCTGCGTCTTTCTATTCAGGCGGCATCGTTTCCAGCGTTCCCGGTCAATCCGGGCACCGGCGTCCGTCCCCAAGACGCGGCTTTTATCGACGGGCTTGTCACAACACTCGTGCTTCGATCCGGAGATGCCCACCCCTCTGCCATCCGCTTGCTGCTCCTGGCGGAGACTGGCGCCGAAAGTGCCGCCGCCACTCTTAGAAAGGCTTAATATGCCAGCGATCTCCAATGAAGAAACTGCCGAGGGCCTTGAAGCAATCCTGGCCGGCATGCCGGGGTGGGGCTCGGAATTTTCGCACACATTCGCCAATCACGCCCCGATGGTTCTCATGGCACTCGACCGTATCGGTGGCGCGCCTCCTCAACTTCGGCGCTTCTTTGATTACTACAGAGATGCAAAGCAGCTCGTACCCTTCGCTCAGCCGATTGCGTCCCTTGATGGCAACAGTTGGAAAGCGGCCATCGGAAAGCGTGAGCGCGAACCCGATCTGCGCATATTCTTCGTGGGCGAGCTGACGAGGCTGGGGATCCATAGTGCATTGAAGCTCTATCTCCCCGATCTAGCGGCCGGCGTTGCTGCCAGCGCTTTTCACGCACTGATGCGCGCGGCCTATGGCGTTCTTCGTGGCAATGAGGCAGATGTCGCAATCGCGCTTGCCTATTGGGCTGCCACCTATCTGCCGCTTCCATCAGCAAAGGGGACGCCGCCCATAACGCGCGACCCAGCCGAGGTGCTAGCGATGACCGCAAAGATTGCGCCACTACATGCCATGAAGCTGCATGAGCTGTTGTGGCAAAATATGCGGGACGCCGGCAAGGTGCCGGCGTTCGCACCCGTCGTCGATTGGCTCGCAATTGGGCCGGAGACCATGGAGCACATGGCATCCACCGCCCTTTCGCTGTTTGCCGCAACGCAGCATTTTGCGGCCTTGCATGTCATCACCGGACTGCACTGGATCCGCCTGCTTGCACCTCATTGCGACGAGGAAACGCTCTATCGGATTTTGCGGGTGTTCTGGCAGGGCATTGCCGCGTTGATGGGCGAGCTTAGCTTTCCCGAGATGCCGGACAAAGTCGTGGTTGATCGCTGGCGTAGCATACAGGCCCCCGATTGGTCCGAGATACATGCGATCGCCGCGCAGAGTTATGATGAGCACGATATCAGCCTTGCCTTTTCCGCAAGCGAGGAAATGAAGGTCTATGGCGACCCGCTCTATCGTGTTGTGGTTGCTCGTCGCCTAGGTCTTATCGGAGACTACCTGAAATGACGGCAGCGACGTCGAGAACTGCCGATTGCATTATCGAAGCCGGGACGGTGCTTTGCGGCCTTGCGCCCGATGGCACCATGGCGATGCGCCATGACGTCGGCATCCGTGTCGATGGCGGCATGATCGCTCAGATCGGACCGATGCCAGCGGTTGCATATGGCAACGACCATCTTCCCCGGTTTGGCTCCCGCGATATGATTGCCATGCCGGGACTGGTCAACAGCCACCACCATTTCGGGATAACTCCCTTGATGCAGGGCGTGCCTTTCGCGCCGCTGGAATTATGGCTGCCGCAATTCCGGGCGATGCGTCACATTGATGTCAGGCTCGACACGCTCTATTCGGCGATCGAGATGCTGGAAAGCGGTACCACGATGGTACAGCATATCAACAGCGGATTTTCCGGCGCACCGGATGGTTGGATGACCACGGCCGATGCGACGCTTAAAGCCTATGCCGAGATCGGGATGCGAGCCGGTTTCTCTTTCATGATCCGTGACCGCAATATTCTGACCTACGATGACGATGCAAACGTCCTTGCCACCCTTCCCGAGGCCGTGCGCGCATGGATTGCGCCAAAACTCAACGCCGCAGCAGTGCCAGTCGCAGAACTCATGGCGTTTTACAGAGAGCTTAGCGAGCACTGGCTGGCGGCGCAGCCAGATCATGTTCGCATCAACCTCGCGCCCGCGAACCTTCACTGGTGTACCGATGAATGCCTCCAGACGATCTTCGAAACGGCGCGCACTTCTGACGCACAAGTCCACATGCATCTTCTGGAAACCGAGCGGCAATCGAGTTTTGCCTATAATAAGTTCGGCCACAGCGCTGTGCAGCATTTAAAGGCGCTCGAGTGCCTCGGCTCAAATGTGACGCTTGGCCACGGCAACTGGTTGAGCCGCGCTGATCTCGACATCATCGCCGATTGCGGCTGTACCATATGTCACAATGCGTCTTCGGGGCTCCGGCTTGGCAGCGGCATTGCTCCCGTCAACGAGATGCGGCGTCGGGGCATTCCGGTGGCGCTCGGCATCGACCAGTCGAACATCGCCGATGATCGCGATATGACGCTGGAGATGAAACTTGTCTGGGCGCTGCATCGAGAAACCGGACTGTGGAACGACCGGCCCGATGTCGGCGCCGTGCTGCAAATGGCCACGGAACATGGCGCCAAATCCGTCGGCTTCGGCGGTTTTACTGGCCGACTCGAGCCCGGTCTGCAAGCTGATATCGTGCTGATGGACCAACGTAAGATTGGCCGCCCGCATCTCAATATGAGAACATCTCCGGCAGATGCCGTTCTGCATCGCGGGGGGCGGCATGCCGTCCATCAGGTGTTTATCGGCGGGTGTTTGGTCGTCGACAACGGCAACGTGACCACGATCGACCGTGAGACCGTGCTGCTCGAAATTGCAGATATACTCAAAGGCCCGGAAACTCAGACGGAAACGCAGGCATGGAATGCGATCGGCGCCCTTCTTCCGCATTTGGAGGCGCATCACCGAAAATTCACGCCAACATCCGCGCAGCGCGCGTATCGATATAATTCGATGCCGGACAATCAGGACTGTGAATAAGCATTGCGCAATGACCCCGATCACCTTGGCGAAAACAATTGTTCAGCGTGCCTATCGGTATGGGAACCCATGAGCGGTTCACGCGGAAGGCATGGGAAACTGCCCGACCGCGGAAGGGCATAGTGGTGGCACGAGGTTGAGGCGATCGCAGCCGATTATCCCATCATCGATAAGCGATCCGTGCACCAACGCCCGTCCGATCGACATGATGCGCCAAGGCTGACGTTGAAGCTTGCGCCAAGCATCGCAGCAGTGGGCTACACCATCCGCATCATTGGCGTCAGTCTTGTTGAGTGTCTCGTTCAGGACCTTTTGCGCGTGCCGAGCTTCTATGCAAATCGCAGGAATCCCTTTGGCTGTCAGCGCATGATAGAACCACGTCGACAATGGGCCTGTGTCGAATACAACGCGCTTTGCATGCGGGGCGTGCTTGCGGATCATCTGCGCCAGAACTTTTGGATCCGAAGGACATTTTCCCCGCCAGACCCGCTTCCCGTCTTTTCGTCGATTACTCCTTCGATGAATCGCGCCAGGCGCGCTCGAATGGCAGCCGCCAGGCGTGCGGGGCGATGAGCTGGTGGATCGACTTCGGCCCCCAGCCGCCTTGGTCGTAGAGCCGCACCGGTGGCGGATTGTCGAGGAGGGGCTGGGAGACTTCCCAAAGCCGCTCGATGCCCTCGGCGGTGGTGAACAGCGTGTGGTCGCCGCGCATTGCGTCGAGGATCAGGCGTTCGTAAGCCTCTAGTACTTCGCCGATCAAACCGGTTTCGCTCATGGCGAACTGCAGCGAAAGCTTATCGAGTCTAAAGCCAGGTCCGGGTCGCTTGCCATAAAAGGACAGCGAGACCCTGGAGGCGTCAGCAAGATCGAAGGTCAGATGGTCGGGACCCTGAGCGCCGACACCCGAGCCGGCAGGGAACATCGATTTCGGGGGTTCGCGGAATGCGATCGAGATTATGCGCTGCCCCTCAGCCAGGCGTTTGCCCGTGCGTAGGAAGAAAGGCACGCCGGCCCATCGCCAATTGTCGATGGCGCATTTGAGCGCGATGAAGGTGTCGGTGTCACTCTCGGCATCAACCCCTGGCTCTTTGCGGTAACCGATGTATTGGCCGCGTACCACGTCGCGCGGCTCGATTGGGAGCATGGATCGGAACACCTTGTTCTTCTCCTCCGAGATCGGCGCCGGCTCCAGGGCGGTTGGCGGCTCCATCGCCATGAATCCTAGGATCTGAAAGAGGTGGGTCACGACCATGTCGCGATAGGCGCCGGTGGTTTCGTAGAAGGCGGCGCGGGTCGAAAGGCCAAGCGTCTCTGGGACGTCAATCTGCACATGGTCGATAAAATTGCGATTCCAGATCGGCTCAAACAGGCCGTTTCCGAAGCGAAAAGCCAGGATGTTCTGCGCCGGTTCCTTTCCGAGGAAATGGTCTATGCGAAAAATCTGTTTTTCGTCGAACACCTCGTGTAGTTTCGTGTTCAGCTCCACCGCGCTGGCGAGGTCCGTGCCGAACGGTTTCTCCATGATTATGCGGCAATTTTTTACCAATTCAGCCTCGGCGAGAAGCTGCACAGCGGAAAGTGCAGCTTTCGGCGGTACGGAAAGGTAGTGCACACGCCGGGTCTCAGGCCCCAGCGCTTCCTCCGCCTTCTCGACGGCTTCCTTCAGCATCCCTGCTCCGCCAGCAAGTGACACATAATCGAGCGATGCGGCGAAAGCTTCCCATTCGGCCTGCGTAAACTTGCGGGTAAGGAAATTGTCCAGCGATTCCCGGGCAATCGTCCTGAAACCATCGACGTTAATATCATCAAGCGAGACACCAACGATGCGGCAGCCGGGAATGAAACCAGCGTTGATAAGATGGAACAGTCCCGGAAGCAGCTTGCGCCGGGATAGATCGCCCGTTGCACCGAACAGCACGACGACCTGTGGATAGCCGGGTCCAACCCGTGTGGAATTCTTGCGCAAAGTACCCATTCTAGACCCTTCCGTTATACGATCCGAACTTGACCTGTCCTTATCAGGCTTGCGCCGCTATGAAGCGCTTGTCCTTGTGCTTCAGGCCGCGAAAACAAGCCCCACCGATTTCAGGTGAGTAGGGGCATGGATAACAAAGCCGATCAAGGGGGCAGCATTTGCCTAGGCTTGCTTTTTTGCGGCTGACGTTCCGCGCTGGCATGTATTGGAGACACGCCTACGATCAAACTCGTCCTCGAATAACGCAATGTCGACAATCCAAAACCGATCAAGGTGTCAGCTGTCCCACAGATAGATCCGGAAATGATTTCTGCTGCCTCGCAGACAAACTGTTCTTCAATTTCCGCCGCAAAAGATCTTTTCAACGTGGCAAACAGCTGGTTCATTTCGCCGTCGATGTATTCGGGAAAGCAAAATGTGCTTCCGCCCTTCGACGTTCGAACCGTTCGGTACTTGCCCGCCCACCTGTAGACATCTTGGAATAATAAACGCGACAGTGGGGCGTCGAAATTGCGATCGTGTCCCGCCACCTACACCACCTGCCGGGACACGATCAAATCGCCGCCCGGATCACTTCTGATACAGGTAGACCAGTTTTGTCTCTCTCAAACTTGTTGTTGCGGGCCGAACGGCTATTTCGCGGTGTCCTCGCGCGCAATCTTTGGTACGAAACCGACGGTGAACCCGAACAGCCGGCCGATCCTGTCCAGCGTTTCAAATGTCGGGTTTGCCGCGCCGGCTTCAATTTCTGCGACTTGCCGTCGCGTCAGGCCGAGGGTCTTGGAGAACTCCTCTTGCGCGCTTCGATGAGCCCAAGATGTTCAGCAAGCTCCCGCCTTGCGTGTCCTTGCGAAGCATTGGATCGTCGACCCGTATTGAAGGCGCCAAATTAAGCGACCGCGAAGTCGAAAGGCTGCTTTCGACCCTCTGTCTCGGCTCGTTCACCAGCCGAGACGAACAGAAGGTCGCAGGCTATGCCGGGATGATGTGATAAAGGCTGGCCTTGCACTGTTGAAATATTCCGTCGCGCGTGGGGTCAATCTTCAGGGCGACTTAGCCATTCAATTTCAGAATTTAGTCGCTAAAATTTTGAACAAATTGGCTCTTGCAATGGGCAAGCCGAGATTGCCGCCGCCCCACAGCAGCGGCGTCGGATCGAGGGGACGCTCATGGACCGGGCAGGGCCCGCCCAACTAGGACGGCGGCGAGGCGGTGCTCATGGTTAGCCCCGCGGGCAAGATAATCACCATCGATCGTGGGGTCGGCAGCGACCTACCCGCGGACATCTGCTTGTGGGATTAAGACGGATCCCGGTTGGCGTTTTCATGTCGCGTCGAAAACCCCTCTGTCCTAAGGATATGCGATCGAGTCTTGATCAGAGAGGGTGGATAGGTTTCTTGGACCGGATTGAATGCGACCGCATGTTCGTTGCGGTGATCGATACGGGCAGCTTTGCAGCGGCCGCCGCGCGGCTCGGTACCAGCAGCGGGCAGGCCTCGAAGCTGGTGTCGCGCCTTGAAGCGAACCTCGGCGTGCAACTGATCATGCGAACGACGCGGGCCTTGTCGCTTTCAGAGGCAGGGCGGGCCTATTACGAGCGGGTGAAGACCATACTGGAGGAATTCGACGCGCTCGACGCCTCGGTGCGCAACGCCTCGGGGGCGCCCTCGGGCCGGCTACGGATTACCGCGCCAATTTCCTTCGGCACGACCCAGCTCACGCCAGTTCTTATCCAGTTTGCCACCGCCTTTCCCGATATCCAGCTCGACGTCAGCTTTTCCGACCGGGTTGTCAATCTGGTGGACGAGGGGTTCGACGCCGCAATTCGCATCGGCAGACCCGGCGACAGCAGCCTCATTGCACGCAAGCTGTGTGCTGCAAGAATAGTGGTCGTCGCCGCGTCGTCCTATCTCAACGCCCATGGCATTCCGTCCGCGCCGGCAGATTTGCTGCACCATGACTGCATCATCGACACCAATTTTCGCGATCCTTTGACCTGGCGATTTAGGCTCGGCAAAGAGCAGCCGGTCGTCCTGGTCGACGTCAGGGGGCGCGTGCAGTTCTCGAACGCCGAAGCCTGCGTGGCCGCAGCCGAGGCTGGCCTGGGGATCGCACGAGTCCCCAGCTTCATGGCAGGCGCGCGGCTGCGGGCCAAGGCGGTGAGGCCTGTGCTTGCCGAGATGGAGGACGAGCCCCACGGCCTCTATGCGGTCTATCCGCCCGGGCGGCATCTGGCGTTGAAGGTGAGAGTCCTCGTCGATTTTCTCGCAAATGCCTTCCGCGGGCAGCCGCAATGGGACAAAGGCTGGTAAGGACATAGTTTCCATTTTGGAAGCAAACCATATCTCGCTGGCCAGATAATAATCGCTATGGAATTGGTTCATACCTTTCGGCAGGAATTCACCTCAAACGTCGAGAGACCTGTCATGATCGATAATCGCACCGCGCCCTATGCTGCCCTCGTCTTACGCCTTGCGCTCGGATTTCTGTTTTTGGCCCATGTAGGGCTGAAGATCTTCGTCTTCACGCCTGCCGGCACCGCCGGTTTCTTCGCCTCGCTCGGCCTGCCCGGCTGGCTCGCCTATGTGACGATCGTCTGGGAACTGGTCGGCGCGGTCACGCTCATCCTCGGCATCTGGCCGCGCGTCGCTGCCATCGCGGTGATTCCGATCCTGCTTGGCGCGATCTTCAGCGTCCACGGTGCTGCCGGCTTCTTCTTCACCAACCCGAACGGTGGCTGGGAATTCCCGGGCTTCTGGATCGTTGCTCTCCTCGTTCTTGCTCTGACAGGCGACGGCGCACTGGCACTGCGTCCGACCCCCGTCGGCAAGTGAGACGGGCGTAACGCCCGAGCAACGCTGATATCCCGGAGAAACGCCATGACAGCGATGAAGAGCCTGCCGTTTTCGGTCGGAAAAGTCACCCTGACCGTTCAGGATCTTGATCGGGTCAGCGCCTTTTATCAGCAGGCGGTCGGCCTTCATCTTCTCAAGGGCGACGCGGCAACTGCCGAACTCGGTGTCGAGGGACGGACGTTGCTGGAACTGCGGCGTGATACGGCGGCGCGCCGCCGTTCTCCCAGAGAAGCCGGGCTGTTTCACACGGCCTTCCTTCTTCCGTCGCGATCCGATCTCGGCCGCTGGATAAAGCACGCGATGGAGACACGGCCGCCGGTCGTCGGTGCGTCGGATCACAGCGTCAGCGAGGCACTCTATCTGTCCGATCCAGAGGGCAACGGCGTCGAAATCTATGCCGACCGTCCGCGTCTGTCCTGGCAATGGAAAGACGGACAGGTGCACATGCCGAGCGATCCGCTCGACATCGACAGCGTTGTCGCAAGCGCTGGCGACGGGCGCTGGAAGGGCTTTCCCGAAGGATCGGTCGTCGGCCATGTGCATCTGCAGGTAGGCGCGATCCCGTCCGCCGAGGCCTTCTACAACGGCATCCTTGGCCTCGCCGTCACCTGCCGCTATCCGGGCGGGACCTTCTATGCCGCCGATGGATACCATCACCACCTGGCAACAAATATCTGGAACAGCAGCGGAGCCGGCGAGCGCGCCTATCCGAGCACCGGCCTTGCCAATGTCGAGATCCTTGCCGGCGCCGATTTTATCGATCCGATCAGGAGCCGGCCGATAAAGCCGGAACCAGCATCCGCTACGCCGCAAGATCTATCTCTGCGCGACCCATGGGGAACCAAAATTACCATGGTCACACAGGCCGCAGAGAACATTTAGGGAGTTCGACCATGCTTGTTGATGGAAAATGGACAACCGACTGGCATCCTGTACAGGCGACCGACGCCAAAGGCGGCTTCGTTCGGCAGATTTCGGGGTTCCGAAACTGGATCACTGCAGACGGTAGCGCCGGGCCCACCGGCGAGGCCGGTTTCAAGGCGGAGGCCGGGCGCTATCACCTCTATGTCGGCCTGATCTGCCCCTGGGCCTCGCGCACGCTGATTGGCCGCGCGCTGAAGAAACTCGGCGCGGCTATATCGGTCTCGGTTGTCGAACCGGCCCTTTCCGACGAGGGTTGGCGTTTTGGCGACTATCCGGGCTCCGACCGCGATGACCTCAACGGGACGACCTATTTGCACGAGATCTACACCAAGGCCGACCCACACTACACTGGCCGCGCCACGGTGCCTGTTCTCTGGGACAAGCAGCGCAAAACCATCGTCAACAACGAATCGGCCGATATCCTGCGGATGCTCAATTCCGGCTTCGGCGCGCTGGCAGATATGACCGTCGATCTTTACCCGAAGGAACTCCGCGCCGAGATCGATGGGCTCAACGAGCGGATCTATCCAAGTCTCAACAACGGCGTCTACCGCGCCGGCTTCGCAACGACGCAGATCGCCTATCAAGAGGCCTTCGCCGAGGTATTTGCGATGCTGGACGAACTCGAGCGGCGGCTCGCCGGCGCTGGTCCGTTCCTCCTCGGCGATCGGCTGACCGAAGCCGATGTGAGGCTGTTCGTCACGCTTGTCCGCTTCGACGCGGCCTACAACGGCCTCTTCAAGTGCAACCTGCGGCGGCTCGTCGATTATCCCGCTCTTAGCCGTTACCTCAATCGCTTGCTGTCGGTCCCCGGCATCCGCGAGACGGTCAGCATCGACCACATCAAGCGTGGCTATTATTCGATCAAGGCACTCAATCCGAGCTGTATCGTTCCCCTCGGCCCCGAACTCAAAGGCTTAGCTTCGACATGACGACATCTGCGGCAAATGTCCTTGTCATCATGCTTCATGGCGTCGGTTCCAGCGGCAGTGATCTGGCGCCGCTCGCAGGCGTCTGGCGGGACCGCCTGCCTGACGCCGTTTTTGCTTCCCCCAATGCGCCGAGCCCTTCCAGTTTCGGCTCGGGGTACCAGTGGTTCAGCGTCGCCGGTGTCACGGAGGAAAACCGCCCGGCCCGGATAAGCGAGGCGCGCGCCTCCTTCGACGCGACGATTTTAGCGATCATCGAAGAGAACGGCTTTTCCGACCGGCTCGATCGCGTCGCCCTGGTAGGCTTCTCGCAAGGCACGATCATGGCGCTCGATGCCGTCGCCTCTGGGCGCTGGCCGGTCGGGGCCGTCGTCGGCTTCTCGGGTCGGCTTGCCTCGCCGCAACCGCTGAAACCCTCCGTCTCGACGAAGGTCCTGCTCGTCCACGGCAGCGCCGATCCCGTCATTCCGGCAGCTGAAACCGCCAAGGCGGCGGCGATCCTGCAGGCGGTCGGCGTTGCCGTCGAGACCTTGACGCTCCCCGGACTTGGCCACACGATCTCTGCCGAAGGAGCAGAGAGAGCAGCCGACTTCATGTCCGATACGCTGGCGAAATAGGAGATCGACGGCGATGGAGATCGGCCTCAACACCTTGGGTGATCTTCCCCAGGGAACCAGGGGTCTGGAAGCCTCGCGCCGCCGGCCGCCGCGATGAGCGCCATCGCTGCCGTAACCAAGCAGATCCGCATCACGACGGCGATTACTATTCTCTGTCGCCGTTATCCCAGAAGCCCTTTGATCGTTGCCACGGGCAGGAACATGCGCTTCGAGTTCGATGTCAGCCCGGATAGCACTGTCAGCGGCACCCTCACCCTTTCCGAGCATCCCAACACTCGCCTGAGAGCGACTATCCAACCAGAATCTCGCAGCACTGATTTAACCTGACATCACCCCTCGCACCGATGAACTCATGGTCCGGCTTGCCGAGCAAATCCGGAATTGCGTTACCGGCGACGATCGGTGCTCGCGCTCGACGAAAAAGCGAAGAGTCGTGAACATTGTCGGAAGCACCGCGCCACCTCAGTCTTCCGGCGCCTATCCTCAGCAAAGGCCCATTGGCCGGCTATCGAGCGGTTGCACGGTGCAAATTCTAGTCGTTTGGCAATGTTTTCAGCACTATTGCGTACGATCCGGGCTTCAATCTCCCGCCGCATCGTCCATTGCTATCCACCTTGCGAAAATTTGGATCATTTTGCGCAGATTTGATCGTCAGGCATAATTCTTGCCTCTAGCGAAAGTGCGGTAGTGGATCCGTTGCACTGAACATATGAGGCCTTTCTGCCAACAGCGCTTCGCCGACTTTAAGTAGCGCAAATCGACAATTGACCTCGTCGACAGTCAAGCCAACCGCTGCGTGTAGATGATCTGCACGTAAATCAGTCGCGCTAAAACAGAAGGTGGATAGATGTCAGAACTTCGAAAAGATAGCCTTTCATTCCCAGAAGTCTTAGGTCAGTCGATCGCGAATGTATCGCCAACATTCACGCCTGCTCTTGCTGTGACTGTCGTCGCAGGAATGGCTGGAACCGCATCGTGGCTCGTCTATGTACTGTCGACGATCGCCATGATCGTCGTCGGTCTCAATGTCGGGAAGCTAGCCGCCCAGATCACATCAGCGGGCTCGTTCTTCATATATGTGTCACGCAGCTTGGGGCCTGGGTCGGGTCTGCTGTCGGGTTGGGCGATGCTGGCCGCCTATGTCTTTACCGCCGCGACATTGACTGTGGCGACGTCTATTTTCCTGAATACGTTGCTGCAGATCATCGGTTTGCCTTTCGTGATCCCAGGTTATGTCGTTTACGCCTTGGTTTCGCTGCTGATCTGGTATTTGGCGGTCCGCGATATCCGCATATCGTCTAGGATCGGATTGATCCTGGAAGGTGTCTCGGTGCTCGCCATAACCCTGGTTTGCATCTTTGTTTGGAACAAGACTGGCTTTAAGGCAGATGCCAAGCAGATCCATCTTGAAGGTGCAAATTTGGGAAGCGTCGCACAGGCGATCGTGTTCGGCATCTTCTCATTCGTCGGCTTCGAGAGTGCAGCCTCGCTCGGCCAGGAAACACGCGATCCCAAGCGCAAGATTCCGCTGGCGGTGATCTTGAGCCCGGCTCTGGCAGGTGCATTCTTTGTGTTTACGTCGTATATCCTCGTCCTAGCTTTCAGCGACGATACCGCGAAACTGGGTACGAGCGCCTCGCCGCTGGGCGATGTGACGACCGGCGACAGCCAGATCCTGGCGATCCTCGTCTATGCCGGTGCTACGCTGTCCTCGTTCGCCTGCGCGCTCGCCTCGCTCAACGCGTACGGGCGCACGCTGTTTTCGCTTGGGCGTTATAGCTTCTTCCATGCCAGCGTCGGCGTGGTCCACACGCACCACAAGACACCTTACACCGCGCTGACTGTCGGTGCTTTCATCAACCTCTTCCTCTGCGTCGCCTTTTACGGGCGGGCCGAAAGCGATCTGGTCGGCTACTTCGGAACCGTCGCAACCTTCGGCTTCATCGTTGTCTACTTCCTGGTCTCGGTCAGCGCACCGGTCTTTTTGAAAAAGATCGGACAGGTCAAGACCGCCGACTATGTTGTTGGCGCGCTCGGTGCCGTCTTCATGGTTCTGGCGCTCGTCGGCAGTCTCTATCCGGTCCCCGCCTATCCCTACAACATCCTGCCATACCTATTCGCGCTCTATCTCATGGTCGGTGTCGCGTGGTTCTTCATCGTGAAGGCGCGGGCTCCCGGCGCGCTGCTCTCGATCGAGCATGATCTCGAAGTCGCGATTGCTCAGCCCGCCTAGTAACCAATTGAGTTCGCCGGACCGGGATCATGTCACTGTGTGTCGTCATCCCGTTCCGGCCCTCGTTTTCGCTGGGACGGGACTGCTCATTCTTTGTAGCAAAACATCAAGAACAAAGCCGTGCTGATCGGCGGTCGCCAGAACCAGCTTTGCTGTCCGCTACTAGTGACGACGGGCTCCTCACGGTATCATTTGTCGACGAGACTGCCAGCTAGCCAGCGGCATATTCGGCAATCGTCTGGATAACGCGATACCCCATGCCTTGTAGGGTCTCAGCCGAAGCTTGAGCCGAAATATTCGCCCGAAATAGCGCGACAAGGCGCAAGCCACGAAAAGAGCGGGCCGGTCAGGCTTTTACAGTTGCGGGTTAAAAACTTGATTGATTTCGCCTTTTTGAAAACTGAATTATGTTTCACAGTGTGGCAGCGCTGCTGTGGCACCTTCAGCGTTTTCCTTGAGATCCACGCCGGTCAACTGCAAGCGAAGTGCCTCCCGGACGATCCAAACGATCTTGTCGGCCGCAACCTCGTAGCCGAGCCCATCGGCATGAATGTTGGACACGCAGTTGCGCTCGCTGTCACGCATCCCCGCTTGCGGACGAAACGTGATGTAGGCACCGAGACTGTCGGGAACGCTTAGTCCCGGCCTCTCGCCGATCAGCACGATGGCAACTTCTGCACCAAACGCCGCTGCCGCCTCATCGCCAAATGCCACCCGCGCCTGTTCGCCCAATATCACTGGGGCGACGCTGAAGCCCCCGAGACGCTTCGTGCAAGCCTTAAACAGCGGGACCGCGTGGTGTTCGACCGCCGAGGCCGAGAGCCCGTCGGCGATAATGAAGGCGATATCATACCGATCCCCGTGAGTTGGGAGATCGGCTGCGTTCGTCTGACGGCCGAGATCCGGACGTGCCAGATAGACCGTGCGGTCTTTGGCGCGAGACCTCATCCTGATCGTAGGCACAGGCGCAAGTTCGTTTGCAAGGGCAATAAAGTCCACTTGTCCGTGCACGGCGTCCCTCGCCCTGGCATGGGCGAGCTGGAAGTCGAGAATTGCCGATGTCGGCAACGCGTCGCCCGCCCTTCCAAGCCCGATCCGGGCGCGTGTGGCATGGCGGAACCGCGCAAACGGATCTAAGTCGATGGTGCTCATGCCGATGCCCTGTAGCTCAAGAGGTTGCGGGAGAAGGGGCCCGAGGCGCTGGCTGGGGCAAGCCGACCCGTCCGGTCAAGCATGCCCATGCGATAGAGCCAGGCTTCGAATTCCGGAGCGGGCGGGCGATTGAACTGGTGCCTGAGGCCGACAATATCGTGGTAGGACAGGCTCTGGTAGTTGAGCATGACGTCGTCGGCGCCGGGCACCGCGATGAGGAAACTGACGCCCGCGACGGTCAGCAGCACCATCAGGTTGTCCATATCGTCCTGGTCTGCTTCCGCATGGTTCGTGTAGCAAACGTCGACGCCCATCGGCACGCCAAGCAACTTGCCGCAGAAATGATCCTCGAGCCCGGCGCGAATAATTTGCTTGGCGTCGAATAGGTATTCAGGCCCGATAAAGCCGACCACTGTATTGACGAGCAACGGACTGAGTTCGCGCGCCACGGCATAGGCGCGCGCCTCGACCGTCTGTTCGTCGACACCATGATGGGCGTCCGCCGACAGAGCGCTACCCTGGCCGGTCTCCAGATACATGACGTTGTTTCCGACCGTGCCGCGCTTCATGGAAAGCGCCGCCTCCCGACCCTCCCTCAGGACCGCGAGATCGACGCCGAAACTCTTGTTGGCAGCCTCAGAGCCTGCAATTGACTGGAACACCAGATCGAGCGGCGCGCCAGCCTCGATGGCTTTGATTGAGGTGGTAACATGGGCCAACACGCAAGACTGAGTAGGGATCTCGAACCGTTCGCGCAGGCGGTCGAACAGGACCATCAATCTTGTACAGGCCTCAAGATTGTCGGTAGCCGGGTTGATGCCGATCACCGCATCGCCAATCCCATAGAGAAGCCCGTCCAACGTCGAGCCGGCGACACCTTCCGGATCGTCGGTGGGATGATTTGGCTGAAGACGACTTGAAAGTCGGCCTGGCAGACCGATCGTGGAGCGAAAAGCAGTGACGACGTTACATTTGCCGGCGACGGTGATCAGGTCGTGATTGCGCATGATCTTGGAGACCGCCGCGACCATTTCCGGGGTGAGGCCCGGCGCGAGAGCAAGCAACTTTTCGGAGGTAGCATCATAAGAGAGAAGCCAGTCGCGAAATTCGCCGACCGTCATATGAGCCACCGGCGCAAAAGCCATCCGATCATGACGGTCGACAATCAGTCGGCTGACCTCGTCGATCTCATAGGGGATGACCAGATCCTCCAGGAAAGTCTTGAGAGGCATCTCCGCCAGCAGATAGCGGGCGGCCACCCGCCGCTCGTTGCTCGACGCTGCGATCCCGGCTAGCACGTCACCTGATTTCAGGGGCGAGGCGCAAGCCAATACCGATTTCAGATCCTGGAAAATATGGCGCTCTCGCCCTAGAACGATCGAATATGTTTTCATATGCCCCTGGCTATCAACCAGCCTATTCTTTTGCCCAAGCACGCATCCACCTTCTGACTGTGGTATTCGCGGGCTTTCGCCGGGTACGTTTGCTCGGCTCCATGCCTAAGTCATGCAAGAACCGCGCCACTCTCTTGGACTGCATAGGGAGGCTTCCGCGCCAAGGGTTTCGTATGGCAAGACTATGGCCCCTTACGCATGCGCGTCTCTCGGTAAGGCCATTGTCCGGTTTGGGGGGTAGCTGCTCGCCGTGGCGATCGCATTCAGTTTTCGGCAACGTGCGCCGATATACGCACTTTAGTGGGCACTTCAACTTGGAACGCGATAAAATTTGTTTGACAATTCTTGATCTGCTTTTTTCACGCTCGAACGCTTGTTCGGTGGGGTAATCTGCACAGAGAGGAAACCGTCAACTTCAAGTGAGCTACGCGCAGATCGGCCGCAATGATGGAAAACTAGCCAGTTGCACGAATACAAGATTGCTAATTTGTACTCTGAGCGATAGCAAAATTGTGGCCGGGCATTTCCTGGTCGTTGGTCCAAATCTTCATCGTAAGCAATAGGCGACCGCCCCTGCTAAATCATAGGACACGGCGGAGTCCGGCGACCAGCCGCGTAAGCGCGATGCGCGTGCCATAACGATAATCTGGCAGCTTAACTCTCCTCTCCATGAACGAAACCACACTGCCTTCGTGAACGTCCACCCCATCGCCATGCGCATTGATCAGCCACCATGCGAACTCTCCGATAGCGAGCACGGTATGATAGGCAGGGCGAATGCAAAAACCGTCTGCCTGCAACTGCTTGCTGAATGAATTCTCGCTCAAGGCAGATACCGGTGGGTTACCACCCGATCCTTATGTTGACCTCTTCCAGTCCGCGATCTCACCATCTCGAATGCTGGGCGCGTAGTCGAGGCCGCCATCGATCTTTAAGGGGCGCCCGTCAAGGAAAAGCTCGCCGATGCGCGGTGCCGAACGGGCGATGACCTTACCAGCCTTGATCACCGCCAGCCGGTTCGGTTTCAGCCGCAACGCTTCCAGCGTATCCTGCGCCTGGAGGATCACGAGGTCTGCGTTGCAACCGGTTTCAAGGCCGTACCCCTTCAGGCCCAAGGTCTTTGCCGAATTGACGGTCAGCGCGTCGAAGATCTTCTTCTTGTCCTCGATGCCGGCCATTTGCGCCACATGGATGGCCATGTGGCCGACTTCCAGCATGTCGCCCGAGCCCATCGAATACCAGGGATCCATGACGCAATCGTGCCCGAAGGAGACGTTGAGCCCTGCGTCCATCAGTTCGCGAACACGGGTCATGCCACGACGCTTTGGATAGGTATCGTGCCGGCCCTGAAGCATGATGTTGATCAAGGGATTGGGGATGACGTTGATCCGCGCTTCGGCCATCAGCGGGATGAGCTTGGAGACATAGTAGTTGTCCATCGAATGCATCGAGGTCAGATGCGAACCGGCGACGCGGCCCTCTAGGCCGAAACGAATGGTTTGTGCGGCCAGCGTCTCGACATGACGCGAGAGCGGATCGTCGGTTTCGTCGCAGTGCATGTCCACCGGCAGGCCGCGATCGGCGGCGATCCTGCAGAGCGCCTCGACCGAAGCCGTACCTTCGGCCATCGTCCGTTCGAAATGGGGAATACCGCCGACAATATCGACGCCCATGTCCAATGCTCGGTTGAGTAAGTCGATGCCATCGGTCGCGCGATAATATCCGTCCTGCGGGAAGGCGACCAGTTGCAGGTCGATGTAGGGCGCCACCTTTTCTCGGACCTCGATCATTGCCTCGACGGTCACCAGTTTTGGATCGGTGGTATCGACGTGGCTGCGGATGAACAGTAGGCCTTGCGTCACCGCGAGATCGCAATAGCGCAAGGCGCGGTCGACCAGCTCTTCCTTTGTTGCGATTGCGCGCAATTCCCCCCACAATCCAATCCCTTCAAGGAGGGTACCAGATACGTTCATGCGTGGCAGGCCGAGCGACAGCGTTGCATCCATGTGAAAATGCGGATCGACGAAGGGCGGGCTGACCAGCCGTCCGCTAGCGTCGATCTCCTCTCCGGCTTGCGCCTCTATGGTCCTATCGATCGCGCAGATCTTGCCGGCCGTAATGCCGATATCGATGCCATGGCGACCGTCGGGGAGATTTGCATTGCGGATGATCAGGTCAAACATGGAAACCTCGTTGAGTGAAAACGATTATCGCTCGCCGCGCCGGTAGGGCTGCATCAAGGCCTGCGGCACGCGGGCGCGGCGGGCCATGACCGCAAGGGCCACAATGGAAAGTATATAGGGGGTCATCAGGAATATCTGATAGGGCACACCGTCCACGGCCGTCTGAAGTCGAAGCTGGAAGGCATCGAAGAACGCAAAGAGCAGTGCGCCGAACAAGGCGCGGCCCGGCCGCCAGGACGCAAAGACAACAAGCGCGATGCAGATCCAGCCGCGGCCCTGCACCATGGTCGGGAAAAAGCTGTTGAAGGCCGACAGAGTGAGGAATGCACCACCCATGCCCATCAGCGCACTTCCGGCAATCACCGCGCCATAACGTATCTTCATGGGATTGATGCCTTGTGCCTCTGCCGCATGCGGGTTTTCGCCGGTCATGCGGATCGCAAGGCCCAGCGGCGTGCGAAACAGGATATAGGCCATCAGGATCGCAATCAGGATCGCCAGATAGGTCGGCGCCGTCTGCGTGAAGAACGCCGGCCCTATGAAGGGTAGCGTCGACAGGCCCGCAATGGCGATCGGCTGGAACGGCACGATGGTCGGCGGCGTGCCGGCAGTGGGCACGATCAGGCGAAAGACGTAGTAGCTGAAACTGGAGGCGAATAGCGTGACACCAAGGCCTGCCACATGCTGGGAGAGGCCGAGCGTCACCGTCAGGCCAGAATGCAGCAGACCGAAGACGCCACCGGCAATTGCTGCGATCAAAAGACCGGTCCACAGATCTGCGCCGTGATAGACCGAAAGCCAGCCGATCATGGCGCCGAAGGTCATGATGCCCTCGATACCGAGATTGAGTACGCCCGCGCGTTCACAGAGCAATGCGCCGAGCGTGCCGAAGAGCAACGGCGTGGCGATGCGCAGCACCGCACCCCACAGCCCGACAGATGCGATAATATCAAACAGCACGGTCATCGGCGGATCCTGTACTGGGTGAAGAACAGTGCTATCAGCATAGTAAGCAATGAAAGTGCCACGGTGACATCGGCGATGTAGGTGGGGATGCCGAGGCCACGGCTCATGCCGTCTGCGCCGACATACATGGTGGCTGTGAAAATGGCGGCGAGGACAACGCCGAGCGGATTTAGATTGGCAAGCATGGCCACGACGATGCCGGAATAGCCGAAACCGGGCGACAGGTCGGTTGTCACGTAGCCTTTGACGCCCATCACCTCGATCGCGCCGGCAAGGCCGGCCAGTCCTCCTGAAAGACAGGCAACCTTCACCAGCGTCTTGCCCAGTGGAACGCCTGCGAATATTGCGCCAGCGGGATTGAGCCCAGCAGCGCGCGATTGCAGGCCGAAGACTGTGCGCGACTGGACAAGGTGGACAATGATCGCCAGCGCAATGGCTATCGCAAAGCCGATATGCAGTCGCGAGCGGGCAACCAGCTTCGGCAGCATGGCATGGTCGCTCACCGATTGCGATTGCGGCCAGCCGAAGGCGAGCGGATCCTTGAGCACCCCGTCGATCAGCATTGAAACAAAGAGCAATGCGATGAAGTTGAGCAGCAGGCTGGTCACGACTTCATCGACCGAGAAACGCAAACGCAGCCACAGCGGAATGAGGATCAGAACCATGCCGGCGACGGCGCCCACCCCGAGCAGCGCTGGAATAAGCACCGGTGCAGGCAGATCGCCCAGGAATTTGGAACTTGCTGCGGCAACGGCGATGGCGCCGAGATAGAACTGGCCCTCGGCGCCGATGTTCCAGAGCCTTGCCCGGAAGGCAACGGCGGCTGCAAGCCCCGTCAGCATCAGCGGCGTTGCTCGCGTTAGCGTTTCGGTTGCGGAAAGCCGCGAGCCGAAAGCACCGGTCAGGATGCGCCAATAGGCATCGAGCACCGGAGCGCCGGCGATCGCAATCAAAATGCCCGAGAGTGCCAGCGCGGCAATAACCGCGATCGCCGGCGTCAGGATCATCAGATAAAGCGGTCGGTGTTCGCGGCGTTCAAAGCGCATGATCGGGCTCCCGCGTCTCTTGCCATTCTCCGGTCATCAACAACCCAAGCTTTCGCGCATTCGCGACGTCCGCTTCGACCGGCGGTGACAATCTTCCCCCGACGATTGCCTGAACGCGGTCGGCAAGTGCGATCACCTCGTCCAGGTCCTCCGAGATCAGGAGCACGGCCGTGCCCTGTCTGCGGGCCTCTAGAAGCCGTGCATGCACCGCTGCTACGGCACCTTCATCGAGCCCGCGTGCCGGCTGCGCAGCGATCAGGATGCGTGGCCGGCGATGCAGATTGCGGCCGAGGATGAGCTTTTGCATGTTGCCGCCGGACAGCAACCGCGTGCGGCTAGAAGGATTGCCGCCACGCACGTCGAACCCCTCTATGATCTCCCTTGCAAAGGCCATGCCTGCAGTCCGGTTCACAAGTCCATGTTGCGAAAACGCCCGAGAGGAAATGCGCTCCAGCACGGCATTTTCCCAGATTTCCATTTCGCCGATGACGCCTTCCTCGTCTCGGTCTTCTGGAATGCGGCCGAATCCAGCGCCAACGACATCAGCGACGCCGAGGTTGCCGATCGGCTCGCCGAAAAGCAGGAGGTCTCCGGATGCGCGCGACAGCATGCCGGAGAAAAGATGCGCCAATGCCGTCTGGCCATTGCCAGAAACGCCGATGACGCCAAGGATTTCTCCTTCGCGCAGCCGGAAGCTGATGGACTTCAGCCGCTCGACGCCGTCGATCTTCACCGTGATATCGGCAGCCTCAAGCGCAACTACGCCGGGCGTCGATGCCTCACGCACCGGTCGTGTGACGCGACGGCCGACCATCAGCTCGGCGAGTTCGGCCTTGCCGGTTTCGGATGTCTTGCGTTCGCAGACCATCTTGCCGCCACGCAGAACGACGATGCGATCGGCGGCGGCCATGACCTCATCGAGTTTATGGGAGATGAAGATCAGCGAAAGGTCCTGGCGGGCCATTTCCTTCAGCGTCGTGAATAGCTTTTCGGCCTCGAAATTGGTCAGCACAGCCGTCGGCTCGTCGAGGATGAGGATGCGGGCGTCGTTATAGAGTGCCTTGAGGATCTCGACGCGCTGCTGTTCGCCGACGGACAGGTCTCCAAGCCGCGCGTCTGGATCGACCTTGAGACCAAAGCGCAGAGAGATTGAGAGGAGCTTTTTTCGTGCGGCCGATGTGCCCGAGCGCCAGAACCAGAGCTTTTCTGTGCCAGTCATGACGTTTTCGAGAACGGTCAGGTTGGGTGCCAGCGAGAAATGCTGATGGACCATGCCGACGCCAGCGCGGATCGCCGCGCGCGGTTTGCCCTGCGCAAGCTCGGTGCCGTCGATCAGAATTCGACCAGCATCCGGCATGTAATGGCCAAAGAGGATACTCATCAGCGTTGTCTTGCCCGCGCCGTTCTCTCCGAGCAGGGCGACGATTTCGCCCTTGGCTAGGGTCAGCGAAATGTTGTCATTGACCAGATTGGTACCGAAACGCTTGCTGACGCCTTCGATTTCGAGAACCGGAACTGTCATGCCGCAAGCCCTGCAATCGGAAAACGATGCTGCCAGCGCTCTTCGGCTTCCAATCGCGCAGCCAGCGACAGCAGCAGCGGCTCATGCGCCATCGGCGCCATCATCTGCACAGCCAGGGGCTGTCCGTTGGCATCCGTTCCGAAGGGCAGGGTCAAGGCCGGAAATCCCGAGATGTTGGCAAGCGAGGCGAGCGGCGCAAACGCGGTCATCCGATCGAGATGCAGCTCAGTGTTTCCATGATCGGATGGAAAAGAACCGATCGCAAGGGGTGCGGACGATAGCATCGGCATCAGGATGCAATCGACTTTGTCGAACAGATTCCAGAGGTCGCGGCTGACCAGCACAGCGCCGTTCAGCGCATTCCACAAGCTCGCGGCGGAAAGGGTGCGGCCGCGTTCAATGAAGGCGCGCGTCAGCGGTTCAGCCCTGCCTTCATCGAGAGCCAGAGCGTCGATCAAGCCTGCAAGGTTGACTGAAACGATATCGCCGAAGGCACGTCCGCTTGCGGCTACGCTCTGTTCGAAATCGATCCATTTCAGAGGAACGATCTGGTTGCCGTCTGTCTCCAATGCGCGGGCGGCGGCCTCAACAGCCTCGAGGCGCGCCCTCTCTGTCGGGTATTGGCAACCGGTGTCGATGAGCAAGCCAACACGCAGGCGTCCGTCTTTGATATCCGCAGTCGCGGGATCCGCAAACGGCCCCCTGGCTTTTCCACGCAAGGCATCGAAAACCCGCGCAGCGTCTCTTGCCGATCTGCAGACCGCAAGTTCGCTGGCGATCCCGCCAAGATGGTTGCCGAATGAGGGGCCCGCGGGAATGGCACCGCGCGTCGGCTTGAGGCCGACAAGGCCGCAACAGGCAGCCGGCACGCGGATCGATCCGCCGGCGTCGGTGGCGTGGGCGATCGCAACGATGCCGGAGGCAACTGCAGCCGCCGCCCCGCCCGATGACCCGCCCGCCGTCAGTGTCGGGTCGAGCGGATTGCGGCAGATAGGCCCAATTGCCGGTTCGCTGGCAAGCGACAGGCCGAGTTCCGGGCTCGTCGTAAGGCCGAAAAAGCAGAAGCCTGCGTCGCGAAACCGCAAAGCCAGATCGGAATCCGCCTCTCCAGCTTTCCGGTCGAAAAGGCGCGATCCGGCAGAGACAGGCAAACCGGCGAAGGGGCCACCCAGATCCTTTGCCAGCGCCGGCACGCCGGAAAAGGACCGCGCAGCGAAAGCCGCCGGATTAGAAAGCCTTTCCGTGTCCATCGCTTTTGCGGACGCGACGCCCATGGTGCTGTCACTGTAGGCGATGGCGCCGATTGAGGCGTGTGCCTCAGCTGCCGCGAGAGAAGACTGCATCGCTTGCGATGCAGTCAGGTCCCCGCGTTGGATCGCCTGCGCCAGACTGGTGGCATCGGCGGATGTGTTGCTGGTCATGATCCCGCCGGATTATTTCGGTTGGTCCATCATTTTTGGAACCTCGAAGGTGCCGGCCTTGATCTCGGCGCGCTTGGCTTCCATCGCGGCTTCTGCTTCAGCCGGCGCCACGCCCTTGACGAAGACGATATCACTGCCGCCCTCCTTCATCAGGCCGAACGACGTGTAGTTCTTGCCGACCGGCTTGCCGGCAGCAACATCGGCGATGGCGGCGTTGAGGATCGGGCGGAAATACCACATGGCATTGGCAAAGACCGTGTCCGGATAGCGCGGCGTATAATCGATCAGCGACCCCACGGACTTGATGCCACGTTCCTTGGCGGCGTCCGCCGTACCGATGCGCTCTCCGAACAGGATGTCGGCCCCTGCGTCGATCTGGGCCAGACCGGCCTCGCGAGCCTTCGGCGGATCGAAAAAAGTGCCGATGAAGGAGACGAGATGCCTGGCATGGGGGTTGACGGCTTTCACGCCTTCACCAAAGGCATTGATCAGCATGTTGACCTCGGGGATTGGAATGGCGCCGACCGAGCCAACGATGTTGGATTTCGTCATCTTGCCCGCAAGCATGCCGGCGAGATAGGCGCCGTCATAGTTCCAGGTGCCGAACACGCCGAAATTGTCCCCTGCCTCTGCGCCGCTGGAACCCAGAACGAATGCCGTTTTCGGGTAATCCGCCGCGACCTGACGCGCCTCTTTTTCCACGGCATAGGCCTCGCCGATGATCAGCTTGTTGCCCTGTTCGGCATATTCGCGCATGGCGCGCGGGTAATCTGTGCCGGAAACTCCTTCGGAGAAGACATATTCGATGACGCCTTCCTTGGCTGCATCCTTCAGCGCTTGATGAAGACAGGAATTCCAGGCGTTCTCGACCGGCGACGCATGGATCCCCGCCACCTTCATCGGCGCCGCGGCGCGAGCAAGAGGCGCGAGGCCGGTGACGCCGAGCGCGATGCCGGAAGCAATCACCGCCCGGCGTGATATTAGAATGTCTTTGATCATCGCTTTGCTCCCCATTTATTTACCATTTGGTTCAAAAAACATAGGGACTGCCCAAAAATATGTCAAGCTGCAGACTGGCTTAAAAAGTAGGCTTTTAAGCCTGACGTTTCAAGCAGATGCCGCAAGACGTCAGGCAAGATTGTTATGGATTGTCGCAATTCGACGAGCCTTGTCCTGACCTTCTCCATCTACTGTAGTGGACCCATCCACATGCCGATCGACGATGCCCACTTTTAGTCTTCATCGCCATCGCATTGTATCGATAGGCGCTATATCCCCGGGGGCTGCGACCCTAAGCGAAAGCCGCGGGCAACATTGTTGACCGGTGTCCATTAACTTTACGGTGCCCTCTCGTGTTCTCTCTAGCTACCGGTTGATATGGCCGAATAAAGCCTGTCGGTAAGAAACTCGGCAAGAAACTTGGCTTCCGCAGAAAGCCGTAGGCGACCCTTGACCAGCGCAAGCTCGGAACCCGGCTGGACGCCGAAACCATCGACGGGCGTCAGCTTGCGGTGTTCCGATAGAACCGCATCGGACGGCAGCAGGCTGATACCGAGCCCGGAGGCAACGGCTGCCTGCACGCCCATCAGCCCTTGGCTAGTGTAGGCGATCCGCCAGCGGCGGCCATCCGCCTCGATGGCGCGGATCGCGCGCGTACGATAGATGCAGCCGACCGGAAAGACGGCAAGCGCCACCGGATCGGAACGAATCGGGTGGCGGGCGCTTTCCACCCAGACCAGTTCTTCCTTCCAGCTTGCCAGGCAGGCGCCGTCGCCGGGCTCACGCTTGATCAACGCCAGATCGATCTCGCCGGCGTCGAGCAGCCTGCATAGCTGGACGCTCCAGCCGCTTGTCGTGTCGAGCCGGATCTGCGGAGACGCAGCGGAAAAACTCGAAAGCAGATTGATAAGCCGTCGGCCGGCAAAATCCTCCGGCACGCCGAGCCGCACCGTCTTCGGTGCCGACGGCTTGCGCATGATCTCCATAGCTTCTGCGGCCGTGGCCAGCAACCGGCGGGAATAGCTCAGCAGAAGCTCGCCTTCCTCGGTGGTCTCTACGCTGCCCGACGACTTGTCGCGCAGCAGCAGAACATGCCCGACATTCGCCTCAAGTTTCTTGATCTGCTGGCTGACGGTCGATTGTGTCAGATGCACTTGTTCTGCAGCCCGGGTGAAACCGCCGAAGTCCACCACGGCGACAAAGGTTCGAAGCAGATCGAGATCGAAGGTGGGCCTCATTCGAGTATTCACTGATTGGCATCATTATATTTAATTTCCTAATGATCCGCACCTTTGTCAATATACGGCCAACCAAGGAGACGATCTGACATGACCTTTTATGGAAGCCGCCCCACCTGGCTGACTTTCGATTGCTATGGCACCCTCATCCAATGGGACGAGGGACTGCTCGCCGCAGTGACCCAGATCGTGTCCGCCAAGGGTGGCACGATCGATCCCGCCGCCTTCCTCAGTGTCCATGATCGCCACGAGCATGAACTGGAACAACAACGACCGCATCAGTCATTCAAAGCGGTCAGCGCCAACGCTCTCGAACGCACCATGGCCGAGTTCAAACTACGCTTCGACGCCGGCGATGCCGAAATCCTCACAATGTCGATCGGCAGGATGCCACCCTTTCCCGAGGTCGTCGCAACGCTTGGCCGGCTGAAGGCAGCCGGATTCAAGTTGGCGATCATCTCGAACACCGACGATGCCATCATCGCCGGCAACATCGCCCAGCTGGGCGGTCATGTCGATCAGGTGATCAGCGCGGAACAGGCTGGCGCTTACAAGCCATCGTCGCAGATCTTTCGTCATGCTTGGAACACCCTTGGGATCGGAATGGATGATCTGGTGCACATCTGCGCCAGTCCACATCTCGACCTTGCGGTCGCGCGTGAACTCGGCTTTCGTACAATCTGGGTCGATCGAGGAACGGGGCGCAAGCCGCTCGATGATTATCAACCCGGCGCGGTGGTTGCTGCGCTAGACAAGGTACCCGGCATTCTCGCGGCTGCCGGCTGGATGTAACAGAAGAGAGGCGCAGATGGCTCACGAACTGAATGTTCCCGAAGGAAGATCGACCATCCTGCGGAATGCCTCGCTGGATACCGAGGAGATCTGGCAGGCACGGCTCGACCTCGCCGCCTGCCTGAGAGCGGCTGCCAAGCTGGGCCTTGAAGAGGGCATCTGCAACCATTTCTCGGCAGTCGTTCCTGGCCATCCAGACCTGTTCCTGGTTAACAGGCTCGGCTGGGCCTTCCAGGAAGCCACTGCCTCGTCGCTGCTGATCTGCGATTTCGAGGGCCATGTGGTGGCTGGTGACGGCGTCCCCGAGGCGACCGCCTTCTTCATCCACGCCCGCTTGCACAAGATGGTGTCGCGCGTCGGCGCCGCCTTCCACACCCACATGCCGAACGCGACGGCGCTGAGCATGATCGAGGGCGAGCCGCTTGTCTGGGCCGGCCAGACGGCGCTGAAATTCTATGGCCGCACCGGCGTCGATGAGCATTATAACGGCCTTGCCCTGGACGCGTGTGAAGGCGACCGGATTGCAGCCGCCCTCGGCAACAACGATATCCTGTTCATGAGGAATCACGGTGTCATGGTCTGCGCGCCTAATATCGCCGAGGCCTGGGACGACCTCTATTATCTGGAACGGGCGGCCGAAGTGCAGCTCAAGGCGATGAGCACGGGCCGCCAGCTGCTTGCCGTCCCCAGCGATGTCGCGGCCGCCGCCGCCCGACAGATGCGCGAAGGCGATCCGGAAAGTGCCCGCATGCATCTCGAAAGCATTCGGCGTGTCCTTGATAGGCAGGAGCCGGAATACCGGAACTGAATAGCCAAGATGTGGTTGGCAAATTCCAAGCGACACAAGCACTACTTTGGCACTTTAGGGTCCGCGATAGCGGCAATGAGCATGTAACCGTGAGGACATCGTGGCGGTCGCGCGAAGAGGTCGAGGATCGCTTGCCTGACGGCCGGCCTGCTTTTGGCTGTGATGGCGGTCCCCAGACTCTTTTTTCCGTCCCGCCGCTTTGAGGCGGCGGGAAAACGCGGGTGTCCTGGACAGGACGGGCGCCGGCGTTGAATACCCCTATGACCAGCTCCATTTCGAGTTCGATGTAAAGGCGGCCGCCTGATCCAGGGGACGGAGGGACGGTGGATGTCGGCATGATCAGGCAGGAGCGCCCGAGTGTTGAGTTCCCTTATAATTTCACCCATCTTTCCGTTTGGCATGCACCCGGTTTAAAGTCCGGTTTGTGCCTGCGCCCGAAGGATACTTACAATTCAGTGGGTCAAGCAGAGTCATTTCCAGGTGGAATTCAAAAGCGATGACCAGAAAAGACTCTGTGCCGCCCTTTCTTAGCGCCGAAATTCAGTCGAGCGCCGCAAAGCCCTCGCAAACTCGATCGAAGCCGCGATCCTGGCCGAAGGCTGCGTTAACGAGGAAGCTTCGATGGCTCTCAAGGACATCGCTGAGCGACATAGGAGTACGGCCAGCCCTTGGATTGACGATCGATACGCGGCTAATACTAAGGCAAGCATATGAAGTATATCCTCTATCTTCCAAAGTTACTTTCTGAGTTATTGCTTAATTTAAGCATTCCTTAGAAGCCAGTGACTACCGTCTCCCTGCGGAACGAAGCAGGAGCCTGTTCGCGCCAACCCAGGAGATGGTCTTGAAGAATTCGTATCGTGCCTTTCGTGCATTGATCATTGTCGCACATATTGCTTCCCCGTTTGCCGGAATTCACTCTGCCTTGGCGGCAACCCCGCCGGCCGGCCATGCGAAATCCGGGCCGATGATATCCAAGGCGCTTGATGCGCTGCTGCTGCCGATCAACAAGGGCGTGATCAAGAAGTTCAAGCTCGACAAAGGCGCGCACGGCGTTCTGGTGCTTTCCGTCAAGCCTGGCGGCGTTGCCGACAAGCAGGGGATCAAGCCAGGCGACGTTCTGGCCGAAGTTCAGGGCCACAAGGTTCACAAGCCGATCGACGTTGATGTCGCCGTGCGCCGCCAGTTGAAGGCCGGCCATTCCGACATGTCCTTCGGCGTCGAGCGCGGCGGCGCGGTGGTCGCCATCGCCGCGGTTGTCACGCTCGAATCCTACAACGAGGCGATCGCGGTCAGCGAGGTCTCCAGCTGGGAGAGTGACACGACGGAAAGCTCGTCATCCTATGAGGAATATGTTTCCGCGGAATCGACGGAAATTGAGACTTCCGAAGAGAGCGAAGAGGCGACGGTCGAGGAGGACCTGACCCAGGACGAGTCAGCTGACGATGATTCCAGCGACACTGCGGACGACAGCAGCGACGACAGCTCGGACGATTCTGGTGATGAGGGCGGCGACGACTGACGCCAGCCAACCTGACGGCGAGAAGCTCGCCGGCAATTTCGATAAACAAACCGGGCCAGTCTTGCGCGTGGCCCGGTTTGTTCCCGACGGCTCGGTGATCGGCCGCAATATACAGCGTCATCGCCATCAGGATTTTCTCGCACTTCAGTCGGCGAATATGTTTCAAAACTTGAATCTGCTGGACTGCGCTCGGGTTTGCTGCGTCGCAGGCGCTTAAGAATATACAAAGTCGCACGCGGCGACATCGTTGATTTGTTTGAAGTCGTCAATGTAAATAGAAAATACCGCGAGAAATGCTCTCGAAACGCAAGCAGCATTCGAAACAGTTCTTTCTTCGAACGAGCGCCAATTAAAAAGTGCCGTCAAGCTGTCGTGTGTTGTGATCCAAGCAGCACTCTGCTGGGCCGCACTTCGATGCGCTACCTCATGCCGCAAATCCCAAACCCTCAGTCCCGAGTAAACGAGGCGCATCAATCCGACCACCAAAGCGCCAGAAGGATGTCATCGAGCTGATAGGCATCGCATTGTTGAGTTCCGCTGTGATTTGACCGACCTTTCCGCTTGGCATTAACCCCGCGGGCGGGGCGAAAGTCCAAGACGAGCGCCAATATTCGGACGCAATCTTTGGTTGCCATGACATGGCAAAGGGGGGAATTTCGCGTGGAATTCAACACATCGGGTTCTTCCGTTGGGCGCGCCGACGTGTCGTCAGACTTCGTCCACATGCTGCATTGCAACAGAAATATTAGAGGTTCGGTTGATTTTTATGTGCGTTGCAACCTTCACGGCCGCAACTAAATTTAAGTATAGCAGGAGATTAGTGTATTTCTGGTCGATTAATCCAATGAACACCATCAAAAATTGAATATCGGGAAGATCTTGTGAATTTAACCAAGTTTTTCATTTGTATATATTTCACCCGCGCCAGCACCAACAGCTTAACCGTACTAATTAAGCGTATTCCTTGCTCAAAATGCTTGTAGAATATTCAGTTGCTTTAAAATTCCGCGACTTTTTCAATTTTTGACCAAATAAATTTCTTAATTCCTCAAATTTAAATCAAATATCTTATTTTATACCATTTTATGTTGCATTGCAAAAAGAAGATAAATGGATAATCCTTTGTTAACGCAACGTCAGTCTCTATGTATCGAGGTAGACATGATGAGTAAGAATTTTTCCTTTGTTATCTGGTCCCTTAGTTCTATTCTAGCAGTGTTCCTTATAACGCAACCGCTAGGCAACTCTGTCCAAATAGTTCTGTCCGTATTCGTCATCGGCATCCTTGCCATGATAAGTATACTTCGGCTCGACGGTATTTGGCGACATATCCTCCTGGCGCTCGGCACCGTCGTGGTGTTGCGCTACGCCTATTGGCGAACGACAAGCACGCTTCCGCCGATCGACGACCTCTATTCGTTCATTCCCGGCATTCTGCTCTACGCGGTGGAGATGTATTGCATTGCGATGCTGGCTGCGAACCTGTTCGTGGTTTCGGACCCCTATGAACGGCCGCCCGCGCCGCGCTTGAAGGATGAAGATTGCCCGACGATCGATGTTTTCGTGCCGTCCTACAACGAAAGCAGCGACATCCTCGCCTTGACGCTCTCCTCGGCCAAGGCAATGCATTATCCGAAAGACAAGCTGAACATCGTCCTCCTCGACGACGGCGGCACCGATCAGAAGCGCAACTCTCCCAATCCCGAGGTCTCCGAAGCCGCCCACAAGCGTGCCGCCGAGCTCAAGGACCTGTGCGCGGATCTCGGCGTTACCTACCTGACCCGTGCCGAAAACGTCCATGCCAAGGCGGGCAACCTCAACAACGGCCTGATGCGCACAGACGGCGAACTCGTGGTCGTCTTCGACGCGGACCACGCACCCGAACGCAACTTCCTGCAGGAAACCATCGGGTACTTCTCCGAGAATGAGAAGCTCTTCCTGGTCCAGACGCCGCACTTCTTCTCCAACCCGGACCCGATCGAGCATAACCTCGGCACCTTCACCGACATGCCGTCTGAAAACGAGATGTTCTACGGCAAGATCCAGAAGGGTCTCGACCGCTGGAACGCCGCCTTCTTCTGCGGCTCGGCGGCAGTGCTGCGCCGTGAGGCGCTCGACGAGGTCGGCGGTTTCTCCGGCGTCACCATCACCGAGGATTGCGAGACGGCGCTCGAACTGCACTCCCGCGGCTGGCACAGCGCCTACGTCGACAAGCCGCTGATCTCCGGCCTGCAGCCGGAAACCTTCTCCAGCTTCATCGGTCAGCGTTCGCGCTGGTGCCAGGGCATGATCCAGATCCTGCTGCTCAAGAACCCGCTCTTCAAGGCCGGCCTCACCCTGCCGCAGCGCATCTGCTACCTGTCGACGGCAATGTTCTGGTTCTTCCCGGTCTATTGTGCCGTTTTCTTCTGCGCGCCTCTGCTCTTCATCCTGTTCAACATGAAGTTCTTCGTCGCGTCCTCGGGTGACTTCCTCGCCTATTCGGTGACCTACCTCGTCGTTACCGAGCTGATCCGCAACCATCTCTACGGTAAGGTTCGCTGGCCCTGGGTTTCCGAACTCTATTCCTACACCCAGTCGGTCTACCTGTTCCGCGCCGTCTGCAGCGTTATCGCCCATCCGCGCCGGCCGACCTTCAACGTCACCGCAAAGGGCATGTCGACCCGCGGCGATCGCCTGTCGGAACTGTCCCTGCCTTATTTCCTGATCTACGCGGTTCTCGGCATCGCGCTCTTCGTGGCCGCCTATCGCTACAGCACCGAGCCTGAAATCAGCGGCCAGCTCTTGATCGTCGGTGGCTGGAACTGTCTGAACCTGATCATCGCAGGGGCAGCACTCGGCGTGGTCACCGAACGGCGCAACGACGTGGCAGGCATCCAGCTGCCGAGCAGCGCCAGCGTCCAGCTGAGCTTCGGCGACACGGTCGTCTCCGGTACCGTCATCGAGGCCTCGTCGGCCGGTGCCAAGGTGGTACTTGCCCGCAATGCCGGAGCGGCCCTGCGCAAGGGCGACTACGGCCGCCTGTCGCTGGTGTCGCCTTCCAGCAACCTCATCGTCTCCTCGATGCCGATCACGATCAGCGCCCAGGCCACCGGTGAGAACACCCCGATCGTCCTAAAGTTCGATCCCGAAGCGCATCACTACCCGATCATCTCCGAGCTCATGTTTCGCGATCTCGAGCAGGTGCGCACCCTCAGGGCAAAACGCCAGAAGCGCGTCAGCATGATCGGCAGCAGCCTAACCTTCATCAAATGGGCGATCACCTGCCCGGTCGCAGCACTCGGGCTTGCCATAACCGGCGGTTCCTCCGACGCCGACGTCAAGCAACAGAAGTTCAACCAGCCGGCCAATTCCAACGAGGTTCCGGTTCCCGTTTCCGTCAACGCCAAGGGAGGTGTCCTGTGAGCACGCTCGTCCGTTACAAGATTGCCATGGCCGGCGTAGCGCTCGGCATCCTGGCAAGCAACAGCGCGGTGGCGCAGGAGCAGGGCTTCTCCCTCTCCGGCCTCGGTCCCAAGCCGGCGGCAACCGTCGCCGCGCCGGTGGAGATCAACGGCAATCTGCGCCGCATCGCTGCCGACCGCAGCTCCCTGTTCTTCAACGGCGAAAGCGCCAGCAACGAATATCCGTTCTACGCGCTACCTTCCGAGATCGCCGGCTCCGCAAAGCTGATGCTGACGCTGCAGACCGCAATCTCGGCCGCACCCGAGCGTTCCCAGATGCGCGTCTTCGTCAACGACCAGGAGCTGGGGACGGTGCGCCTCGACGCCGGCGACGCGCATCGCGTCGAGTTCTCGGTGCCGAGCGGCCTCATCCAGCCGGGCTACAACGCCGTATCAATCCTCGTCGACCAGAAGCACCGCGTCGACTGCACGGTCGACGCCACCTACGAACTCTGGACGCAGATCGATCCGGATCGCAGCGGCTTTGTCTTCGCCAACGCATCGAAGCCCGACGGCAATTCCATTCCGGACCTGATCGCGCTCGGCGGCCTGGCCAACGGCCGCACCCCGATCCGCGGCCACGTCCTGCCAGGCGCCCCGAGCAGCGACATCAACCGCACCATGGCGATCGTCCAGTCGCTCGCCCTTCTCGGCAGCTTCGACCATCCCGCCGTTCGGATCACAAACACCCAGAGCACCGAGCCCGGCATCGACGTCGTCGTCGGCACCTACAGCACGGTGGGCGACATCCTCGGCAGCAATCCCGACGGCAAGACCATCAAGGACGGCATCAGCATCCTCTCGTCGGCCGACGGCAAACGCAAGACGCTGCTGGTCGCCGCGCGCACCGCAGAGGACGTCGACGGCTCGGTCACATTGCTGACGGCGATGGCCGAAAAGCAACAACATGACGGTACGCCGCAGGGTTTGCGGGCGCTGAACAACATGAAGGGACGGCTGCTTGCACCGGCGACGCAGGTTCCGCTGCGCAATCTCGGCTTCATCACCGAGCCCTTCACGGGCCGCTTCTATAGCCAGCAAGTCAATTTCTCTCTGCCATCCGACTTCTATCCTGGTGACTATGCGGCCCTCGTGCTGCACCTCAATGCACAATATGCAGCCGGCCTTTCCAAGGACGCCGAGCTGATCGTGCGCGCCAACAGCGAAACTGTCGCCGACATCACGCTCGGGGCCGGCCGCAACGGGCTAATCAAGGATCAGAGCCTGCCGATCCCGCTCAACAAGCTGCGTCCGGGCGAAAACACCATCCAGATCGAAGCCCGCCTGCCGACGCCTAGCGATGCGGTCTGCGATCCGGTCGCCAGTTCCCAGGAGCGGCCGCGCATGCTGATCCTCGGCGACAGCTATCTCGAGGTGCCGAACTTCGCCCGCGTCGGACGCTACCCCGACATCGCAGCACTCGTTTCGGGCTCGTCGCTGCAGAAGCAGGCAAACGCGGCATCGCCGCTGCCGGTCTTCGTGCCGAACTTCAATCCGGCAGCGCTGGACGCCGCCGGATCGTTCCTGGCCAAGATGGCCTATTCATCCGGACACGTGTTGTCCGTCGACGTGACCCCGTCGATGCCGGATGCACGGCAACCGACCATGATGGCCTTCGGGACCTATGGCGATCTGCCGCAGGACATGGTCGACAAGGTTGGCCTCGATCTGCAGGGCATGGCCGGCGGCCTGGGGCTTTCGCCCGGCGAACCTGGTCGTGCGGCGATCGTGCCGTCACTATCGCTCGCAGCCGCATCGGCCCTCGACACGCAGTCCGAGGCGAAGTCCGCCGACGCTGCACCTGCCGACGGCGTGCAGGCGCGGCTGTCAATCACGGTCGGACATCTCAGCGACGGTGTCATGGCGATGAAGGACGAGATGGCATCCTACGCCAGTGCGATCGTCTCCCGGCTGCGCGTCGGCGCCAACACCGCCGGCGGCGCGGACGGCAAGCGCTTCCAGCCATCGGACAACGCAGCGCTCCTGATCGCCCAAAACGAGGTCGATGAAGGCGGTGCCTGGACGATCGTAACCGCGCCGACCAGCGCACAGCTCTCGGCCAATGTCGACGCCATCATGGGTCGCGCCACCTGGAGCCGCCTCAACGGGTCGATCCAGTCCTTCAGCGCCAGCGGCCAGGTGGTCGACGAAGTCGAGCCGACGCGCGTGGCACTGTTCCAGACGCAGGCGGCAACCGTGGGCAATCTGCGCCTGGTGGTGGCTGGCTGGTTCTCCAACCACGTCTGGGAATACACGCTCGCCCAGATCGGTGCTGCCATCCTGCTCGGCATCTCGACCTTCCTGTTCCTCAAGCTGGGACGGGGACGATGATCCGCAAGGGCATCTACAACAGGCTGTTCCTGCTTGCCGGTGTCCTGACCTGCTCGCTGGGCATGGCGGGCGCCCAGAGCAGCCAGGTCTTCATCCCCTCCGACTTCGTGTCGGGCGCCTGGCTCCTCTATCGCGACAAATTCGTCACCCCGGAAGGCCGGGTTGTCGACACCCGGGCAAACGACATCAGCCACAGCGAGGGTCAGGGCTACGGTATGCTGATCGCGGTGGCTGCCGATGACCGCCACAGCTTCGACCGCATATGGGCCTGGACGAAGGCGAACCTCTACCTCAGCACCGACGGCCTTGCCGCATGGCGCTGGGACCCGGCAGCTACGCCGCACGTGACCGACACCAACAATGCCACCGACGGCGACCTGCTGATCGGCTGGGCGCTGTCACAGGCGGCACAGAAGTGGGGCGGGGGAGGTTACGGCGACGCGGCAAAGCACATCGCCGACGCCATCGCCCGCAAGGTGGTCGTCGACACGAGCTACGGCAAGGTTCTGCTGCCTGGCGCCCACGGCTTTTCGCCGGCCGACCAGCCGGACGGCCCGGTCGTCAACCTTTCCTACTGGGTCTTCCCGGCCATCCGCGATCTGGGCGTCGCCTCCAGCTCGTTCCCGGCGGCCGAGCTGATCAAGACCGGGTTGTCGTTGACGAGAACAGCACGCTTCGGACCGGCGCACCTGCCATCCGACTGGGTGTCGCTGAACGGCAAGGTGCCGCAACCGGCAGCCGGCTATCCTGCGCAGTTCGGCCATGACGCCATCCGCGTTCCGCTCTACGTCGCCTGGTATTCCAGGGACTATCCCGACATCTTGGCGACCTTCGCCGATGTCTGGCGCCAATCGGCCGACAATACCATGGCGGTGATCGAGCTTGCCACCGCCACGCCGATCGCCGGCATGCCTGATCCGGGCTACGCCGCCGTCGCCGATCTCGTCTCGTGCAGCCTCGGCCACGAGACGACGGCAAGCCGTGCCACCGCATTCGAAACGACGGACTACTACCCGTCGACCCTGCATCTCCTCAGTCTCATTGCTCTTGCAGAAAGGTATCCCCGATGCTTGCCAGATCTTCAGTAAAAGCTGTCCTGCTCTGCAGCGGCGCCATCTTCTTGCTGCCCAACCTCTCCACCGTCATGACCTCGCAGGCCGGCAACATGACGCCGTTTGCCACGCTTCAGCCTCTTGTCGCCGCATCGTCCGGCGCCGACGCGATGGTCGTGATGCCACAGACACCGGTCATGACTGTCGCGCCGAGCGCACCCGCCACTGCAACGAACGTGGTCATGCCATCGGCTGCACCGGCCGCCCGGGCTCAGCCCGTCATCGCCAACGTCGCTCCGGGCGAGAACCCGTTTGCCCCGACACCCGCCGCAGCACCCGTGGCACGGACCGCCCCGGCACCACAGCCGGCGACCGCCGACAGCGCTGGCGGGTTCAAGGGAATGGCCCCGGCGGCAGCACTTGCCGCCGCCCAGACCGCACCCGCTCCGGCCTCCGGCTCAAACTCGTTTGCCCCGGCTGCAGCCTCCGCACAGGCAGCCTCATCGGCTAACGCGCCGGCTGCAGCAACGCCTGCAAAGGTCGACGACACGGCGCTTCGTTACTATGCGACCAACCGTGACCTGAAGCGCCTCGGCGCCGAACTGCGCCGCCTCAAGGCCCTCTATCCGGATTGGGAAGCGCCGGAAAATCTCTTTGACCAGACCGCCTCCGTTGAAGAGCAGCCGCTCTGGGACATGTACGCCACCGGCAACTACACTGGCGTGCGTGCCGAGCTCGCCCGCCTGCAGAGCACCAATCCGCAGTGGAAGCCTTCGACCGATCTGATAAGCAAGCTTTCGATCGCTGAATCCCGCAAGCTCGTCGATCGTGCCTATGGCCAGGCCAACTGGCAGCAGGTCATCACCACCGCGCAGCAGCAGCCAGATCTTCTCGTCTGCAGCGAGATGAACACGATGTGGCAGGTCGGCGAGGCGCTGGCCAAGACACGCGACTTCTCGTACTCCTTCGAGCTCTACAAGTATATTTTGACGCATTGCGACGCCGCGCCGGATCGCATGGCGACGATCCAGAAGGCAAGCCAGCTGCTGCCGGAAGCCGGCACGACCTCGTTGCTCGCCTTCGGCCGCACCATGCCCGACGGTACCTCGGAGTTTGCCAACCTCGCCTTTGACAGCGTGCGCAAGCGCATGGGCCAGATCGCCGCCGGCGACCAGCTGGCCCAGAAGCTGACCGACACCGAGCTGCAGTCCTTCGCCTCCTTCGTGGTGTCGACGCAATCGGAAGCCGATGCCGGCCTGTTCGGCTGGTACTATTACGGCCAGAAGCAGTGGCAGGCGGCAAACGCCTGGTTCTCCACCGGCACGCACTACGGCAATGACCCGAAGAACCTCGAAGGCGTCGTGCTGACCCTGCGCAATCTCGGCAAGGTCGGCGATGCCTTCCAGATCGCCTCGCAATACATAGACTCCTCCGAAGACCTGCGAAAGGAATACATCGAGATCGTCGCCAGCGCACTGACACAAAAAGACGTTGACCTGAAGCTCTCCGACAAGGACATCGAGACCTTCAAGACGGCGGTCTATGCCGCCAAGTCGGCTCTCGGCGCCCAAGCCCTCGGCTGGAAGGCCCTGGATGAAGATGGCGTGAAGGACGCGGCTACGCTCTTTGCCCAGTCGATGGAATGGAACGTGACCGAAGGCGGCGTGCTCGGTATGGCGGTGGTCTCCGCCCGTACGAAGGATTATGTCAAGCTCGCCTCCCTCAAGTCGGAATATGGCAAGACCTACGGCGATCTCGACAACTTCAAGACCTACAGCCGAGCCAAGCCGCGCATGGCACGTGTCGTCGTACAGAAGAAACCGGAGCGGCCGAAGAGCCTGCTGGCCGCCCTGTTCGACTAGAGCACGTCCATTGAACGCGGAAGCAGAATTTGGATGACGTTCGCTGCTTGCCGTGAATCCCTGCCTTTGAAATAGGAGGTAGGGGTTCGAGCAAATGCCTTTGCAAGGTCTTCCTGAGAGGAGCCTTGCAAAAAAATGCCTCGGTAGAGCCATGATCCGCGTCGGATTTCCTGAAGCCAGCGATCTCTTGGCGTCCCTAAGCGGTGGCGGATATACATCGCGAATATTCTCGTCGCAGCCAGGCTCGGGACTGTTTCCATCTTTGCCTGCCCAAAGCGATGGCTTCTATGTTCTATCTCTGTTGAAACGCATTCCGAATGCTGCTTGTGTTGCATCGATCGCGTTGCTCTTGCCGCCATTGTTCTCGCCTACGAAGACAGTGAGATCGCGCTGAAGTTCGATTTCTGCCTGCTGAGAAGAGCGAAAATTGGACAGGAAAAACCGGCCGAAGCCGGTTTTGTTATTACGCAAATGCAGCGTTGAAGGTGATATTCCCAACTTCCCCGGCCTTTGCATGGGGACGGACGGTGATTTCCACGTCTTGATTGAAGGACGTGAGGAAGCCCATCAGGCGTTCGACGGAGTATTCACGGAAGTGGCCCCGGAACAGGCGAGAGACCTCGGGCTGAGTGATGCCCATGAGGGCGCCAGCCTTTGCCTGGCTGAGTTTCTGGTCGGTGACGAGACGATGTAACGCCGCGACAATCTGTGCCTTCAAAAAGTGGTTTTCGGCATCTGGCAGTCCCAACTCCGCAAAGATATTGGGGCTGCCGGCATGAACCTCGACATGTTCAGTTTTCATGACTTGCGCTCCTCATTTTGGTTGGCTGTATAATCGGCTTCCGCGTCACGGAAGCGGAGCAAATCAGCTCGATATCGCTCTGGGGGGTTTTGATGCCGGGCTTGGACTTCTTCTTGAAGCAACGCAACACGTAGATCGCCCTATCAAAACGGACGGTATAGACGGCTCGGTAGGTGTCGCTGTCGTAGTTTTCGACCAGCTCCACTATACCATTGCCGAAGCCCTTGAGCATCTTCGCTGATGGAGGGTGTTGTCCCGTCTGCGCCAAAAACAGCTCAAAGCCAAAGGTTTCCTGCACTTTGGGCGGAAACTCCGCATAGTCTTTGCGGCTTTACGCTATCCAAACAAGCGGTCGGGTAGCGCGGGGCAAGTTTTCCATCTATTATCGTTATGAGTAATAACTCATAATTCGTCAAGCCCTTTTAACTTAATTCAGTTTGCAGTTCTTGCGACCCTGCGCGGCGTTGGTGCAGGGATCAGTATGAAGGGTAGCGTCCCCAGGAACCGTAGACAATTTTGATGCCCAACGATCACCGGGAAACGCCGTTTGACCAGGAAGAGGGCTGTCCATCTTACGATTCTGTAAAGTAACAACGCGTAGAATTGAATCTACATCTGGCAGTGACACAAATTTATGTGAGGCACGATGGTCTTCCGGCGCAATTCTACGTTTGGTGGTGCTTTACTCGCTGTTTTATCTATGTGGCTTCTTCTACCTACCGTAAGCCCTGCGAACGCGTCAGTTTTGCTCGAAGAGCAGACTTGGACCGAGCTGCGCGATCTGATCAAATCCGGGATGACTACCATCATCATCCCGATCGGCGGTGTCGAGCAAAGCGGCCCCGTCATGGCGTTGGGCAAGCACAATGTGCGGGCAAAGTTTCTGGCTGAAAAGATAGCCGAGCGATTGGGCAACGCGCTCGTTGCTCCGGTTGTTTCATATGTTCCGGAAGGCAGCATTGAACCTCCAAGCGGCCACATGAAATTTCCGGGCACAATCACGATCAGTACAGCTGCGTTTGAACAGATACTGGAGTCCGCGGCAGGCAGCTTTAAACTCCATGGCTTCAAGACGATTGTGCTGATCGGCGATCACGGCGGTTATCAAAGCAGTGAGCGCGCAGTGGCCGACCGCTTGAATGCCAAATGGAAGAATACCCCGGTTAGAGTTTTTGCAGCACTTGAATATTATGAGATTACCCAGGGCCCCTATGTCGACAAGCTTCTGTCGGCCGGCGTAAAGCAGTCAGAAATTGGAACGCATGCGGGTCTGGCGGATACTTCGCTCATGCTCGCCGTCGATCCCTCGATGGTGCGCAGGGATCGCATCGCAACCGCGCCCAAGTTCGGCGCAACCGATGGCGTTTACGGTGGCGACCCGGCACGATCATCAGCCGAGCTCGGCCAACTTGGCATAGACCTTATCGTCAACGGAACGACCGACGCCATCCGCGGCTTCGTCGCAAAGCAGAAGCTGCTAAAATGATTGCACTCCTCAGGCGTTTTGCCATTGCTTGCGCGGCGTTGGCGCTGCTTTCTATTTTGTCCACGGGTGTGGCTTCCGCCGGCGCGCCATGCATGTCAGACTGTAACGCCCCGACGCCACCCATCCCCACCAACGTGTACAGCGAGACAACGCCAGATCACATGGGTCTGGCTACATTAGGAGCGTTGCCACGAGTTTACGTTCCGAACCATTCGTCTAACAGCGTGTCGATCATCGATAGCACCACATTGAAGCAAGTTGGCAGCTTCAAAGTCGGATTCCAACCGCAACACGTCGTTCCCTCCTGGGATTTGAAAACGCTATGGGTCACCAATAATGCCAGCCGCACAAACAAGGGCAGTCTGACGCCGATTGATCCAACAACGGGAATGCCCGGCAAATCAATTCCGATAAGCGATCCCTACAACATGTATTTCATGCCGGATGGCAGCTCGGCGATCGTTGTCGATGAAGCATACAAGCAGCTGGATCTACGCGATCCTCAAACCATGGCGCTGAAGTCAGTCATCCCAACGCCGACCTGCCATGGCATCAATCACGCGGACTTTGCCGCCGACAATTCCTATGCAATATTTACCTGCGAGTTTGGCGGCGGTGGCTTGATTAAGGTCGACCTGGCGAACCGGAAGGTGCTCGGTAGTCTTGTACTTTCCAAGAAGAGCATGCCGCAGGACATTCGGCTTTCGCCAGATGGTAAGGTCTTCTATGTCGCTGACATGATGAACGATGGCATTTTCCTAATTGATGCTGGCACCTTTGCCGAAATCGGCTTTATCGCAACGGGTGTCGGAGCGCATGGGCTTGTCGTCAGCCGTGATGGGACGAAGCTCTATGTTGCAAATCGCGGTTCGCACAAAATGAAAGGGGCAAGTCCAAAGGGTCTAGGCAGCGTAAGCGTCATCGATTTCGCAACTCGCTCCATCGTCGCACAATGGCCTGTCCCGGGCGGCGGTAGTCCCGACATGGGTAATGTTAGTGCTGATGGAAAACAGTTGTGGCTGTCCGGCCGCTTCGACAACGAGGTGTACATGTTCGATACCGCCTCGGGGGCCGTCCAGAAAGTTCCTGTTGGCGCCGAACCCCATGGCCTGACGGTTTGGCCGCAACCTGGGAGGTACTCGCAAGGCCATACGGGCAATATGCGATAGTACGCATATTGCCGAGCGGATGTCTTCTTCCTTGGACTGCTTCAGCGCTCCGTCACATGGATAGCGACGCGGGTTCATGCCTCTCAATCGCGGGTAGCACCTCGAATCCCGACGTGCCGGCAGGCTTTAGAATATGTGTGAACGGTTTGTCCGTGCTCGGTATCAGGGTGCCGTCCGCATCAAGGAACATCGGCGCCTTGATCTGGACGACCGACAGGCGGGGCGTCGCGCCCGTCGCGAAGATCCGCGCCAGATTCCGTTCGAATGTTTCCTGAATGCTGCCGCGTCCGGGACCGGCATAGGTTCCCGTAAACATGTGATCCGCCGTATATTGGCTCAATCTTGTCAGCAAAATATCGGCCGGGAGGGCAGCCAGCTCACTCGCGCGTTCGACGATCGTGATGTTCGACATATAGCGCTTGCCGGTGCGTAGCTCTGCCCGTTCGTCAGGGTTGTTAAGCACTTTGCCAAGCCAGCCTTCCGACAGCAGTGATTCAATGAAAGGCGGCAGTTTGCCGGGCGTTGTCTGCCGCACGAGCGGCGGGCCGTCCGGATCGGACCCGTGCCATCGCCATTCGAAGCCATCATGCACTAGACGATCGATTCCATGAAAGCGGCCTTTGATGGAACCTGAAGTGTGTTCGTGGATTCCTCGTTTGAGATTATTCAACCGAGGAGTTTCATCATGGCACCAAGGCGGCGCGTAATCGAGCTGGCGATGAGCGAGCAAGAGACTGAAACGTTGACGGCACTTTCGCGGTCTCGAAGCGAACCGGCGAGCCGAGTATCGCGGGCCGCTATGCTGTTGGCCTACCGTGACAACCCGTCGTTCTTTGCCG